>JAIORT010000578.1 GCA_021107975.1 Bacteroidales bacterium
CCTGTATTAGGTCAGGCTTATATTTCCTAACGGAAAAACGTTTTTTAGCAAGTTCTAAGAATGGCATAAGTTATTCGTTAATTGTTATTCGTTAATTGTTTATTTGAATTTTACACATATTAAAGGCTGTTGGGAATTGATTAATTTTATAATCTAATCCGAATTTTTTTAGAGATAATTTATCAGATAAATATTCCTTTCTTAAATCAATTATCGGATCATAATTAATACCCAGTTTGAAGATCATTTCGTTTATCCTGTCCTGAGTTTCTTTATCTAATTCAGTATTAGCTATGAAAATATGTTCTTTGCAATCATATTCAAACAACTCGCTCTCTTTATAAGAATCAGTATCAGGTTTTAGAATATTATCAACATCCTGTTTGCCTTTTACTTTAGTATTTATGTCGGTATCAATGACAAATAAATTATCCCACAACCAGGCTTTAGTTGATTTTAAATTTGGATTAAAGTGATCTAATTGACCTTTAAATTCAGGTTTATTAATTGAATATTTACCCTCATTCCAATTGTTTTCATTAATTAATTCATCTGAACAGAGTCTCATTTCAGTAAAAGCGCACAAACCACCCTGAACATTAAGTAAGTTCATTACCACATCATAGTAAAATTCATTTTGGGAGGAATCGTATTTACGATGGTTTTGATTGTTTTGCTCAAATTGTTCTTCCCAAGCCTTATATTCTGTTGAAAGGATTTTGGTTTTATCAATTTTTTTCATAGTCTATTTCATTTCCCAGTCCAACAATTCAGCTAATTTCTTGTATTCTTTGTATAATTCTATCTTTTCATTTTTATCGGATGCTTTTTTGATTTTGCTTTCCAAAGTGGCTATTTCCATTAATTTCTTAACTCTTAATTCATTGCCCCTCTCTTTCAAATCAAATACTTTTTTTAAAACAGAATCCCATCGTAAATACCGTGGGTCAATAAAATAATTATCAATATGCCTTTCTCCTTCAAAATACTTTTCCTGAAAAACATTTCCATTATCATAATCAAATTTCAATTCTACGATTTCCCAGGGTTCGAATGATGAGGCAATAATTGGGGAATGTGTTGCATAGAAAAACTGTGCTTTCTGTGCAAGATTTGTGTAATAATCAATGATCATCATTTGTATGTCAGGAAATAAAGAAATTTCAGGTTCATCAATAAGAACTATTGAATTATTAGTGTTTAATTCGTACAAAGGGAGTGCGGTTAAAATGATTTGTTTTGTGCCACTACTTAAACCTTCAAAAGGAACAATTTTATTATTAAAAATACTTTTTGCCCTTATTACATTAATATTCTGAATTTTTGGTAAATCTATTTCTATTTCTAAACCGAAGTTCCTGATAATTGGATTGAGACATTTATTAGCAAGATTAGTAAGTGGATTTTTACTCCCTCTTCTCCAATTTTGGATTTCTTCCTTAATATTGACATCATCCACTTCTGCTCTTTTCGTTAAATCAATTCGAAAATTTGCTTCTTCGTTTTTAAAGTTAATAATCTCTTTATAAACTTTGCTCCATATAGGAGTTAGTTTTTGATCATAAAAATCAATAATTTTTTCGTCTTTATAATATTTATTTGGTGTTGTTCTTTGTACAAATTGGTGTTTGATATTTATGTCTGCCGGATAACTGATAATAAAATGGTTAGCATTATCATATATATCTTTTACATAAGCATTAATTTTTTTAGTGTCATTTTCGACTTTATTATTATCAATTATTGATAAATCCCAATTATTTTTTTCACTAAATTTTCCCTTTGATAATTGAAACACATGATTATTAATGAAGTAATCTGTCTCTATTTTCAATTTATCCTTATTTTTTGAATTTATTGAATAATCTGCTTTTAAATGATCTGCTTTTGGATTAAATGTTATTTTATGATAAAGCTGGTAATTTGTACTTATACTATTAAGTTTTTTTGTGAATTCCATTATAATGTTTAAAAGAGTCGTCTTCCCTGTCCCACTCTGCCCAATAAAACAAATTTTATCCAACGGTTGCCCTTCTTTTTCATGACCCTTAGGATATGTCAAATCCAAATGAAAATCTTTGAATTGCTGGAAATCGTTTATATGTATGCCATTAATTTTCATTCCTTTAATTTTTTCGTAAAATTAATAATATTTAATATATTTTCGTCTGGATTGATCCGCTGGAATGCCAGGCATACAAATTCAGACGAGCAAGGAAAATATCGAGATTTATATTTTTATAAATAGTCATTTATTAATGAAAGTAATTCTTCTTTAATTACCGGTTTTGTTATATAATCATCGCAACCATATTCAAAAGCCCTGGCACTGTCGCCATCAATTGCATAAGCAGTAAGGGCAATTATCGGCAGATCGTTATTAAATTGCTTTATTTGCTTTGTGGCTTCATAACCGTTAATTACAGGCATTCGTATATCCATCAGGATTAAATCAATATTTTTGTTTTCTTTACAAATGTCAATCGCTTCTTTCCCGTCTTTTGCCCATAATATTTGCACTTGTGTGTTACTTAATATACTTTCGATCAGAAGAAAATTATCTTCTACATCTTCGGCAATAAGTATTGTTTTGTTTTCCCAGATGTAATCTGTTGCTTTTTTTTCAGATGCCCGCGGTTTTATTATCGGTTTGGCTTTTTTGTAAGGAAGTGTAAAATAAAATGTTGAGCCTTGGTCGATTTTTGATTTAACACGGATTTCACCGCCTAAAAGCTTTACAAATGCTTTTGTAATTGACAATCCCAATCCTGTTCCGCCTTGTGTGCGGGTGAGTGACATATCAGTCTGAATAAATCGTTCAAATATTATTTCTTGCTTATCTTCCGGAATTCCTTCCCCGGAGTCTTTAACATAAAATTCCAGTGTCTGCGGATCTTTTATTTTATATCCGTATTCTATGGTTCCGCTTTCAGTAAATTTTATAGCATTATCAATTAAATTTGATAATATCTGACGTAATCTCGTACTGTCTGTTAATATTATACTTTCATTTTCAGCTAATGGAATATTTAATTTGATTTGAATATTCTTTTCTTTTATTTTCTTATTTTTATTTGTATTAAAAACGTGATATATTTCTTCGAGAAGCTGGTTGACTGAACATTTATTCTTTTCAATTGTCATCAGTCCTGCTTCGATTTTCGATACATCAATAATATCATTTATTAAGCTTAGAAGATGTTCGCTATTTGATGTGATAAGATTTACAAATTTATTTCTTTCTTCCTCCGATTCTACATCGTTAAGTAATTGAGAAAAGCCAAGAATAGCGTTCATAGGTGTTCTGATTTCGTGGCTCATATTTGCCAGGAAAGCTGATTTCAGCCTGTCGGATTCTTCGGCTTTTTCTTTAGCTGCTTTTAATGCTTGCTCTTTTTCTACTACATCTTCCAATATGCTTAATAATGATCTTTCATTTTGTTCCGATTCGGCATAAAGTTCTTGTAATTTATTTTGATGGGAGATAAGCTGGTTTGTTTTTTTCTTCAGTATGTCTTCAGTATGTTTTCTTATTTGTATTTCTTTTATTTTATTTTCATGAGCCAAACAGGCATCTATTGCTACATTTAATTTATGAGAAAGACCAAAAAGCATGTTTGCTAATGCTTTATAAACTATTACAGTGCTTGAATAAACCAAATGAATAATAGCAACTTTATACACGGGAATTATTAAAACAGAGTGTTCTTTTCCTGTTGTCCTCATGCAATATTTATAAAAATCATCTTCATTTCGGTTTTTAATAACAGGTTTTTGATTTATACATATTTCCTTAAAAATATCACTATAATGATCCACCCTTTTTACTATTTCGGTTTCAGTTAATTTTGAACCTGCCCTTGCTCCAAGTGTAATGTCTTTCTCGTCTGTATTTTTGTAATACCAGATACTTCCCCTTTGTGCATTGGTTTTATGCACAATCTTATGAATAACTTCATAAAGCATTTCTTTAAGGTCTAAGCTGTTACCGATAGCAAGCGCACATTCATAAGAAATGCTAAGGTTTTGTATAAAAGAAATATCTTCTTTTTGTTTCATAGATTAGTTTGTTTATTTAATTGAATATTGCATGTTTCTTGTGTCTTGCTTCTTGTTTCTGGTTCTATGTTTATAATTTTATAAAACAACAAGTAATATGCAACCTTTTATTCCCCCATTCCAATAACTAAAGTTTTATTATAAAGTTCAATAAATTTATCTCCGGTTGAAGCTATTTCACCTAAGCTTAAAGCTCCGAACAATAAAACATCTTTTCCTGCTTTGTTGCCAATAAGTTTTATCTGGTCTTCAAATCTATCGCCTAAAAATAAGGTTCTTGTTATACATTCAATTATCAATGCTTTTGAAGGTAACTTTTTCTTTTTGTTTTTAAAACCGGTTTTAGCTTTTTCGGTGGCTAAACCGGCAGCTTCAATAAATTCATCAGGGTTACCTTTTATTATAGTCATAATTGAATTATCGGGTGTTTCACTGCCAAGTAAAATACTTTCTTCATCAGCCATATCAATGGTGCAACGCGGGATTATTTCATTATCATATTTTAGCATACCAAAGGTATAAGATGCTGCAAGCCCAGAAAAATTTTCCTTAGTTAATTTTACACCCGAATCTTTTTCAATAACATTTTTATAAAATTCTAAAGCCGGTTTCCAGTTAATAGTTTTTAAAATTCGCTTATCAAATTTTGTTGCAATAAATGGCTCAAAAATGGGCTGTAAGCCGTGTCCCACTCCAATTGATATGAACTCATCAACAGCAATGATGATTGCTCCTCGTGCAAAGCAATCATCACAGGTAAAAAGCGATTTACGGTTCATATCAGACATACTGCCTGTACCTGCACCCATATAAGTGATTTCTTTTTCGCAGGTTTCATATAAAGTTTCGATAAGAAAAGGAATATTGTCTGCCCAGCCATCGGTGAATATCAGCAGGCTTTCAGTATTTTCCGAAATTATATTTTTTGAAGAAATTCCTTTAAAATCATTCAGGTTTTTAACTACTTCAGCCGAAACCGGGGCTTCAAAGGTGCAACCGACTACTCCGCTTTTATATCGCGAATTTTTATAAATCACTTCAGGGAAAACACATCCCCAGACTTCGGTTTGAATTTCTTTAAGCAGAGGTTGTATCTTTTCGTAATCAAAAGGTGTTTCTTCAGCCACAAATATAAGTACTCCCGAAGGTTTGTCCTCACATAGGTTACTAAGAAAAGCTTTCCAGCTTTGATAGTCTTCTCCGTCAAAAAAAATTATTTTTTTAAACATGGTTGATAAATTTCAAAAACTATTTTTGGTATAAAATTTAATCTTTCCGTCTTGAAATTTTAGAATTAAGTTTTTATGTTGCATCCCGAAGCCAAAAGTATAAAAAATATAAATGTTAATTTTTTTACATATTCTTTATTATTTTGTAATCTTGCAAATTATTGAAAAATACTGACTATTGACAAAGCAAACTCAGGATGAACATTGCAATATTTGGCAAATCATTTTCTAAAGAGAATAACGAATACATACAGCAACTGGTCGATAAACTTGAAAGCCACGATATATCGCTTCTCTTCTATGAGCCTTTTTATAAAAAGCTGAAAGATCATATTTCTTTAAAGCCGGAAACACATGTATTTACAAGTCATGCTGAAATAATCGGGAAAGTTGATTTCCTTTTTTCCATTGGTGGCGACGGCACTTTGTTGAATACCATTACGCTTGTCAGAGATTCAGGAATCCCCATTTTAGGTATAAACTTAGGAAGGATGGGATTTCTTTCTTCTATTTCAAAAGAAAAAATTGATGCGGCGATTGAACAGTTATTGAATAAAAGGTTTAAGTTTGATCAAAGAACGCTGCTCAGGCTTGAGACCTCTAACAACATATTCGGGGATTTGAACTATGCATTAAACGAAATGGCTGTTTACAAGAAATATCCGTTTTCTATGTTAAAAATTCAGGCTTATGTGAACAATGAATACCTGAATTCATATTGGGCTGATGGTTTGATTGTTGCAACGCCAACCGGTTCAACGGCTTATTCGCTTAGTGCAGGCGGACCGATTGTTTTGCCACATTCCCAGAATTTTCTTATTACACCTATTGCAACACACAATTTAACTGTAAGACCTATCGTTATCCCTGACAATAGTCAGATTAAGATAAAAATAGTAGGCAGAACAAAAGAATTTCTTGTTGGTCTTGATTCCAGATCAGAAATAGTAGATTCATCAGTGGAATTAACGGTTAAAAAAGAAGAATTCAAATTGAATCTGATACAGCTTGAGGATGAAAACTATTTTACGACTATTCGCGAAAAATTAATGTGGGGCTTGGATGTTAGAAATTAAGATACAAGAAACAAGAGTCAAGAATCAAGAGCCAGATAAAAGTTCAAAGTAAAAAATATTAATAATAACCCATAACTAATAATAAGTCAGGTGTTGAATACGGTTTAAATTTAAAATTATATTTTTGTGTCGCTTTTATGAGAAAACTAAGTTTATTTATTTTATTCATAATTATTACAACTGTAGGCAGGTCTCAATTGGATGTGGGAGTTTTTGCAGGAGGCTCTTTCTATATGGGCGACCTCAACCCATCTTATCCCTTCCTTCAAACAAGCTTTGCATACGGAGCGCTTGGCAGGTATAATCTGAGTTCAAGATGGGCTGTTAAAGTTAATATTTATAAAGGTGTATTATTAGGTGATGATAAAAAATCTCAATTCCTTAAAGAAAGGTCACTAAAGTTTACATCGAATTTGTGGGAACTGGGAGGAGTAGCGGAATTTAATTTCCTGCCTTATTATACAGGAAGTATGAAATACTATTTTACGCCATATATCTTTGGGGGAATTGCTGTTTTTTATACCAGACCTAAAATCGGTAATTCAGATTTAAGAGATTACGGAACCGAAGGACAAAAATACCCAAGAGACTTGCTTGAGGGTGAAATAAGAAATGAATATTCGTATTATAATTTAAGTTTTCCTTTTGGAATAGGTATTAAATATAGTTTCTCCAAAAGAATTGGTATTACATTGGAATGGGGTATGCGTAAAACATTTACCGATTATATTGATGATGTAAGTAAAACATATTATTTACCGGCATTCGATATGGAGCCGGGAGATAAATACTACCCTGATCTGGTTGTTTCGGACCCTAATATAAATCATCAACCAATGATGCAAAGAGGTAATTCTCAAACAAACGATTGGTATTCTTTTGCAGGAATGACAATAACTTATAATATTAATTTGATAAACAGAAACAAATGTTCCGAGTTCCAGGAAAAAAAATAATTATAACGCCGGTTTACAGACTGCTGAAATGAGCTGGAAAGATAAAATAAATATGGATAAGTTGCCACAACACGTTGCCATTATTATGGATGGTAATGGTAGATGGGCAAAACAATGGGGAAAGCCCAGGATCTTTGGACATAAGCATGGGGTGAAATCTGTAAGAGAAACTGCTGAAGCTGCGGCTGAGCTTGGGATTAAGTATTTAACCTTATATGCTTTTTCAACTGAAAACTGGAACCGACCTAAAGCAGAGGTGAACGCTTTGATGAGATTATTGGTTCGGACCATACATAAAGAAACCAAAACACTTCATAAAAATAATATCCGGCTATTGGCTATCGGTGATCTTTACTCATTGCCCAAAATTACTTTACAGGAGCTTACGAATGCTATACAAGATACGGCTCATCATGCCCGAATGTCAATGGTGCTGGCATTGAGCTATAGCTCGAGGCGGGAAATTACAAATGCCGCAAAGAAAATTGCACAATTGGTTGCTTCAAAAGAAATTACCGCCGATAGTGTTGATCAGAATTTATTTGAGTCTTTTTTATCAACACATTCGATTCCCGATCCCGGATTGTTAATCAGAACAAGCGGTGAATACAGGATTAGCAATTTTCTCCTTTGGCAAATAGCTTATTCAGAATTATATTTTACTCCTAAACTTTGGCCTGATTTCAGAAAGGAAGATCTGTACGAAGCAATAGTTGAATTTCAGAAAAGAGAAAGAAGATTTGGAAAAACCAGTGAACAAATTATCAAGTAAGAAAAAAATGGGAATCAGATTTATAGGTTTGATGTTTTTGCTGTCGGTTATGATAGTATCTGGTCATGCTCAGATTAGCATAGGTGATTTGGATGAAATTGATTATGCCGACCCGAAAAAATATGAAATTGGCGGTATCACAGTTACCGGAGTAAAATATCTTGATAATAATGTCCTGATAATGCTGTCAGGATTGTCGGTTGGCGACCAAATAAATATACCCGGCGAAGAGATATCAAAAGCAATTCATAATCTTTGGGATCAGGGATTATTCGAAAATGTAATTATTTCCGCCACTAAAGTTCAGGGTAATTTAATATTTCTTAATATCGACCTCGCCGAAAGACCCAGGATGTCAACCTTCTCATTTGGCGGTATTAAAAAATCCGAAGCTGATAATATCCGGGATGAAATTAAGCTTTCAAGTGGCGAAGTAGTTACCGATAATCTGCTGATCAGAACCGAAAATAGAATCAAAAAGCATTATAATGATAAGGGATATCTCGATGCTGAAGTTAATATCACTCAAATTGCTGACACCATAAGGGTCAATCATGTTAAACTACAAATTGATATTGATAAAAAAGAGAAGGTGAAAATTAAAGCCATTAACGTTTATGGTAATGAGAAGTATGATGATTATAAAGTAAAGAAATACCTGAAAGAAACAAAAGAGAAAGGCTCGTTTCAACCTTTCAACAACCTTGAGGACTTGATTTTTGATTTGGTTAAAAATACGGTTACTTTCAGATTCTCCGATATGGTTGATGACACAAGAAACTATATTAATGAAAATATCAAACCGAGAATTTTTAAATCATCGAAATATATTAAAGACAACTACGACGAAGACAAAATAAACCTGATAAATAAATACAATGAATTTGGTTATAGGGACGCTAAAATTATTAAAGACTCCATTTACCGAAACCCGGATAATACAGTTAGTATTGACTTGTATTTTAACGAAGGTAACCGCTATTATTTCAGGGATATTACATGGATTGGAAATACAAAATATCCCGATGATTTTTTAAACAGGGTGTTAAAAATAGAGAAAGGTGATATTTATAACTGGGAATTATTAAACTCGAATCTGACATTTAATATAAATGAAGACGATGTCAGTTCACTCTATATGAATGATGGATATTTGTTTTTTTCAGCAAATCCGGTAGAAGTACAGGTTGAAAATGATTCAATTGATCTTGAAATAAGGATATACGAGGGAAAGCAAGCTACAATTAATAAAGTTACGGTTAAGGGAAATACACGTACTAACGACCATGTAGTCATAAGGGAACTTCGGACACGACCGGGTCAGCTTTTTTCCAGGTCTGATATTATCAGGACAACACGTGAATTAGCCCAGTTACGATATTTTAATGCAGAAACAATAAACCCTGTTATCAATCCGAATCCTGTTGAAGGAACTGTTGATATTGAGTACGAAGTTGAAGAAACTTCTTCCGACCAGATTGAATTATCAGGTGGCTGGGGATACGGGCGTGTTATTGGAACACTCGGTGTGTCATTTAATAATTTTTCATTACGAAATTTATTACGCCTGAAAGCATGGCGTCCGGTACCAACAGGAGACGGGCAAAAGTTAAGCCTTAGAGTGCAGTCATACGGCTCAGGATATATCAGCTACAGTGCTTCTTTTACCGAACCATGGCTTGGGGGTAAAAAACCAAACTCGTTCAGTGTAAGTTACTATCATTCTCTATTTTCGAACGGATATCCAAAAAGTGATATCAAGAGGCAGTCATTTACAATTAACGGTATAACTGTTGGTTTAGGTAAACGACTGACATGGCCCGATGATTATTTCCAGATATATTTTGCTCTGAACTTTCAGCGATACGATCTTGATAATTATACAAGGGTTTTCTCTTTTGGAACCGGAACAGGAAATTATAATAACTTTAACTTTAACGTAACATTATCGCGTAATTCAATCGATTTTCCAATTTATCCCAGAAGAGGTTCCTTAGTATCTGTTTCGTTAGATGTAACTCCTCCATACTCCCTTTTCTCCGACAGAAATTATGCCTTGCTGGATGATACTGAAAAGTATAAATGGATAGAATTTCATAAGTGGAATATCCAGGCTGCATATTTTACACCCATAGTTCAAAACCTTGTTTTGATGACAAGAGCTAAATTCGGATTTCTCGGAGAATACAATCCTGATATAGGAATTACTCCTTTTGAAAGGTTTTATCTTGGTGGAGACGGATTATCGGGCTATAATAACCTTGATGGAAGGGAAATAATCGGAATGCGTGGTTATGGAAATGAAACCTTAACACCCGGTTATTGGAGAAGCAGCAATATAGGCGGCACTATTTTCAGTAAATATACATTAGAGCTGAGATATCCACTTTCATTAAATCCCAATGCCACTATTTATGTTGCTACTTTCCTTGAAGCCGGCAATGACTGGTTGAAGTTTGATAATTTTAATCCTTTTGGTGTGTACAGGGCTGCCGGATTCGGGGTAAGGGTATTCCTGCCCATGTTTGGTATTTTAGGACTTGACTGGGGTTATGGCTTTGACCCGGTACCGGGAATACCCGATGCTAACAGAGGGCAGTTCCACTTCTCAATAAATCAATCGATTGATTAATATTATTTTTTTTAATATAAATATTCAAATTATTACGTTTCTAAATCTAATTAATATTTTTAAGGAGGATATAATATGAAAACACTGGTTCTTAGTTTAATAATGGCATTTTTTACTTTCACCGGTTTATTTGCCCAAAAATATGCTTATGTTGATACCGAATATATTCTCGATAATATTCCTGAATATCAAGATGCCCAGAACCAGTTAGATGAACTGGCAGTCGAGTACCAGGAAGAAATAGAAGAAAAATTTGCTGAGATTGATCGAATGTACAAAACATTCCAGGCTGAAGCGGTTTTGATGCCGGAAGACATTAAAAAGAAAAAAGAAGAGGAAATAATAGCAAAAGAAGCAGAGGTTAAAGAATTTAAAAAACAACGGTTCGGAAAAGACGGTGATTTATTCTTAAAGCGTGAAGAACTTGTTAAACCTATACAGGAAAAAATATTTAATGCAATAGAAGAAATTGCAATAAATAAAAATTATGCTTTTGTTTTTGATAAAGCAGGTAGCCTTACAATATTGTATGTGAATGCTAAATTTGATATCAGCGATGATGTTTTGGATAAGGTGGGCGCTGTTTTAGGAACCGTAAGAAAAGAGGACAGGGTTAAAAAGGAATATAAAAGCCAAAGCCCTGGAAAAATAAATAAAGGACAACAGAGACCCGGCGAGTCTGGACCGGGACCAATAAAAAAAAGTGAAAGAAAATAGATTTTTGTAAATAAGTTTATTTGAGAAAATTTTTTATCTCGATTCAATTATATTCTATACATTTGCCACTTAATTTTTAAATTAATTTATAAACTTTTAATTAATAAAAATGAAAAGACTGATTAGCGTTTTTGTAGTACTTTTTATAGTTACTATTTCGTCAAATGCTTTTGCACAGAGCAAGGTAAAGTTAGGGCATCTTGATTTTGCCAAGTTGTACAGCTTAATGCCGGGATTAGATTCGGTAAAGACAATGTTCGAGGATTATAATAAATCTATCCAGGAACAGTACGCAGCCATGCAAACCGAATTAGAAAATAAATTTATGGATTACCAGGCAAATGTTGGAAGTATGTCTGAAATTATTCGCCAGACTAAAGAAGCAGAGATCAATGATTTAAAAGGAAGATTAGATGCCTTTG
This sequence comes from Bacteroidales bacterium, assembly GCA_021107975.1. Classification (GTDB taxonomy): domain Bacteria; phylum Bacteroidota; class Bacteroidia; order Bacteroidales; family JAADJA01; genus JAADJA01. The sequence goes on from JAIORT010000578.1 coordinate 11,864, forward strand.
AACAGCAGGCTGCACAAGACCTTCAGAATAAAGAACTTGAACTGACATCACCGATTATTGAAGAAGCAAAAAAAGCAGTACAGGAAGTTGCTAAAGAAAATGGCTATACATACATTTTTAACAGTACCGAAGGGCTTTTGCTGTATGCCGAACCGAGTGATGATATAACTGAACTTGTTAAAGCTAAATTAGGTATTCAGGGTGAATAACCGTAAAATCACCCCCTTTGTATTTCCACAAGGGGAAAATATTTAAAAAGACTCTTCCAGAGTCTGAAAGACCTGGAAGAGTCTTTTTTTTTATTTAACAAGCGTTACCGTTCCTTTATTAGCAACCGTACCGTTTTCGCCTTCATAATAAACTACCCAAACATATACTCCCGAATTACAGGGATTGCCATTTAATGTTCCGTCCCAGCCTTCATTAATATCATTTGTTTCAAATATTTGCTGCCCCCATCTGTTGTATATATACATTTTAAAATTATTTATCCTGTTTTCAGGATTTGCAAAAACTTTAAAAACCCTGTTTTGTTCTACCGGGCTGTTTGGATTAAATGCATTTGGAATAGGAATAACCTTAACTAAGATGTTATCCCAATATCTCACTCCTCCGCAAAGGGTAATCTCCACAAAGTAAGTTGTACTTTCAGTTGGATGCACAACAACAGATTGATTATTGCTGATAACTTCGCCATCGGGATAATTGTCTTTATACCATGCCCACGAGAGTTTTCCAACAGGAACAATTATCTCAGGTTCAAAATTTACGGAGGTTATGGTATAATTATTAAGCTCCTGCGGGTCAAATCTCCAGGTTTCGTTAAAAGCCGTCCATGATGTATTATTTCTTCCCGGAACAACAACTCCAAGGTCATCATTGAAATTGACTCCGTGAGTAGCTTTATTGCCTAAATTAGCTTCACAGGCAGGTTTTGCAATGATGTTATTAACTATTGAATTATCATTTTCGTTTAGTACAATTTGATATGTGGCTTTCTGTGATTCACAATTGAACATTGACGCTTCGCACCAACCAACGATAAGTTTTCTTTCTGGTTCTTCTCCAACAGTTTTATAATAAATAAATTTATTGTGAGGTGTTATGGGTCTTCTAAATAAATCCTGGTAGGGTCCCATGATGGTTATTGGAAATGTATTATTTGGAATGGAAACCGGATCCCAATAGCTAAACCCGAGTATATCCGGCACATCAAAACTCACAAGTCCATTTGGTCCGATAGCAAATTGAGTATAAATCTCACCAAAATATATGAAATCAAATCCTATCTCGAAAGGTCCGACAAAGTAATCATCCTGAGCCGTAACCGGAATGCCTGTATATCCAAGGTATTCCCCTGAAAGCATTACAGGTAAGCCGGCGCTGATTGTAACATCTTCTCCGGCATCCACTTGTGCAAATGACAAGTGGAATTGTAACGAAAGAAAAAATGTTATAAAGAGCTTTATTTTCAATTTGATAAAATTATTAACTTTAAATTATTCTAAATATCTATTTCCCCACTTTCATCTCAAACAAAGAATTTTCATCAAGGTATTTTTGAGCCAGGTTTCTAAGTTCTTCTGCACTTATATTTTTAATTATCTCAATAAAATTTCTGTTATAGCTGTTATCCAATCCGTATTCGAGTATGCCTTTTAAGTTTTCCGATAACGCAAAAGCCCCATCCATACTTCTCAGGAAAGAACCTAACATATAATTTCTAACTATATCAAGTTCCGACTCAGGTATCTTTTTCTCCTTCAATACTTTTATTTCATAGTATATTTCATCAATAGCTTTTTGAGTAACCTCAGCCCCAATTTCAGAAGTAATAAAAAAATACCCTGAATTATGTAACGAAACCACTGCTGACCCGATACCATAAGTATAACCTTTTTCTTCGCGTATATTGGTCATTAGCCTTGAACCGAAATATCCGCCAAGCACAGTGTTCAGAACTAAAAGTTTCAGAAAATCCGGATGTTTTTTATTGAAAAGGACTTTCCCTATCCTTATTGCCGATTGAATTGCATCATCTTTTTTTACATGAACTCTTCGGCTAATATTTGGTTCAATATTAATGATTTTCTTTTTATTTATTTTTTGCGGGCTTCCGTTATATCCTCCAAAATGTCTGTTTAAAAGGTTGACCATATCTTTACGGATTTTGCCGGCAATAATGATCTTGCAATTTTCAGGATAATAAAAATCTTTAAAAAAATTTATAAGATCATCCCTTTCTATTCTATCGAAATCATCCTTATCGAAAAGTCTTCCGTAAGGATAGTTTTTGCCAAAAATTAACTCATTAAATTTCCTGCGAGCCAAATATCTGACTTTTTTATTACTGATGATGAACTCTTGTTTCCGGTTTTGTTTATAAATTTCCAGATCATTATCAGGAAATACAGGGCATTTTATCACTTCACTTATGATGGGTAATGTATTATCCAAATGCTTGTTTAGCGAGTAAAACGATATATATGCCATATCTTTATCGGCGGATGTTTCAAGATGAGCGCCGTAATAATCTATTTTTTCAGCTATTTCCTCAGAGGTATAAGATTCTGTTCCCTCTTTTAGCATTTTATTGGTGAATTTGGCGACCAGGAGTTTGTCCTGATACCAACTTCCGGCATTGAATAAAAATTCGATTTTAATAATGTCCTGTATCCCTGTATCTATGAGGTAAACAGGAATGCCATTATCAAGGTTGACTACCTCTGGCTCGAAAAAGTCAATTTTATCCACTAAGTTGATGTCGGGCTGTATATTTCGATTTAGTTTAATCATTTTTAATTTGCAAAATAATAAAGTGTTGAACAATTATCTTTCCTGAAAATTTCATTAGCCGTTTGATGAATCCCTTCTATTGTAACTGAAGAATATTTAGATTTTTCCTGGTTAATAAGGTCTGCATCTCCTAAAAGTTCAGAAAAAGACAGGTTCATAGCTTTATTCAGGACATTTATTTCGGAGAATTCAAGTGAGGATTCAATCTTGTTTTTTACTTTCCTAAGCTCTTCATCTTTAACCTGAATATCTTTAATTTTCTCAATTTCATTTTCTATTGCTTTTTCAGCATCCTTCATTTTTACGCCATTCACCAGCTTTCCTGTAAAAACAAATAAGCCATTATCAATATCCCCGGTAATGTAAGCATTTATTTCGCTGAAAAGCTTTTGTTCTTTGACTAATCGTGTATAAAGCCTGGACGAATCGCCGTTCGACAGAATATCAGAGATGAGGTCGGTAGTGTGATATTCCTGATCGGTACGTGCACATATATGATATACCTTGTAAATTGCATCGAATGGCACTTTTCGTTTTACGGTAAGATTTCTTATTTCTGTTTGAACCGGTTCCATTGGCAGACTTCTATTGTACTTTGTTTCCTGCAAAACCGGACCAAACCATTTCTCAGCAAGCTTTTTGATGTTTCGTGTTTCAACATTTCCTGCCACTGTCAGAATAGCGTTGTTTGGATTGTAAAATTTCTTGTAAAAAGCTTTCACATCATCCATGGTGGCATTTTCAATATGTGAAATTTCTTTTCCAATTGTCGGCCATTTGTACGGATGAATTTTATAAGCAAGAGGTTTCAGCATTAACCATACATCGCCGTATGGCTGGTTTAAATATGATTGCTTAAATTCTTCAATAACAACATTTCTTTGCACCTCAAGACTTTTGGTTGAAAAGGCAAGATTAAGCATCCTGTCCGATTCGAGCCAGAACGCCAGTTCAAGGTTTTGTTTTGGAATAGTCAGGTAATAATTTGTTATATCATTATTAGTAAAAGCATTGTTTTCGCCACCTGCTTTTTCCAGCGGAATATCATATTTGGGAATATTTACCGACCCTCCAAACATAAGGTGCTCAAACAAATGAGCAAAACCGGTTTTATCCGGGTCTTCATCCCTTGCCCCAACATTATAAAGTATATTCATTGCCACAATAGGAGTATTGATATCTTTATGTACAATTACCTTTAATCCGTTGTCAAGTTCAAACTTATCAAAATCGATCATCTGCCATAAATTTTATATAATTTGATTTTGTTTATATAAACATAGTTTTGACAAAATTATTCTATTCTAAGACCTGTGCAAAATTAATTTTTATAAATTTGTAAACTATTTAAATTGAGAATTTAAAAAAATGGAGAATTTAAAAACCATAGAAAACAAAATTCAAAACTTGCCACCTGATTTAATTGATGATCTGAATGATTATATTAATTTTTTACTTTCAAAATCAAAGCATAAGAAAAAGCGAAAATTAAAACAAGATTGGGCAGGTTCTCTTGGTGATATATCAAATAACTATTCTTCTATTGAACTTCAAAAAAAAGCTTTAGAATGGAGAATCAAGTAAATTTTCTTGTTGATACAAATATTTGGCTTGAAAGATTACTTGATCAGGAAAAATCAGCTGAAGTTCAGGAATTTCTTAATAAAGTTCCCGCTGATTTGATTTTTATTTCAGATTTTACTTTACATTCAATAGGAATAATTATGAGTAAGTTTGAAAAAGATGTTGACTATTTTCGGTTTATCAAAGATCTTTTTAGTAATGGAAGAATCACACAATTAGGGCTGGAACCATTAGAAACCGGAGAAGTAATTTTAAATATCAAGAAATTAAACCTTGATTATGATGATTCTTACCAATATTCTGTATCTAAAAAATTTGATTTACGCATTGTTACATTTGATATGGATTTTAGAAAGTCTGGTATAGAAACATATAAGCCACTAGAAGCTATCAGTTTGTTAGAAAATAAAATTAATAAATAACGATAAATATGAAAAGAGACACCTTAGTATTCGAAATCCTCGAAAAGGAAACAAACCGCCAG
>JAIORT010000451.1 GCA_021107975.1 Bacteroidales bacterium
TATAAGGGAATTTCTCTATAAACTAAATAATAATTTTCCTTTTGTTCGTATTTGAACACAAAGCGTTTATAACCGAACATAATTACTTTGTATGCTCAAACACCAAGCATTGCATTTGTCTTTAAACCAATTCGTTAATTTTAATGGCATAATTTTCGGGTTATTGCCGTTTTTTGAAAATTGAATACAAAATAAATTTCATTAACCATCAAAATTTTAATTAAAATGAAAAAGTTGACATTATTACTTTTTGGGTTCCTTTTCTTTACGATTAATTCATTTTCATTTACTCCGCCTGATGAAGGGATGTGGTTACCTATGTTTGTTGACAGGCTGAATTATGTTGATATGCAGGATATGGGACTGCAATTGACCGCAGAAGAGATTTACAGCATTAATAATTCGAGCTTAAAGGATGCTATTGTGGGGCTTTCAACGAGCAGTACACCGAATGGATATTTCTGTACAGGTGGGATTGTATCAGATAAAGGTTTATTATTTACAAATCACCACTGTGGATATGACATTGTCCAGCAGCACAGCTCACTCGAACACGATTACCTGGCTGACGGGTTTTGGGCAATGGATTTAAGCGAAGAATTGCCAAATGAAGAATTAACTGCTTCGTTCCTTATCAGGATGGATAATGTAACTGATAGTATCATTCCATTCCTCTCAGATACTTTGACAGAAGCAGACAGACGTTCAGAGATAAGAGAAATCAGGAACAGGCTCGAAGAAGCAGCCTCGGAAGACGGTAAATATCATGTGGTTGTAAGAAGTTTTTTCGGAGGTAATGAATACTACTTATTTGTTTACGAGGTTTACGAAGATGTGAGACTGGTTGGTGCGCCACCATCATCAATCGGAAAATTCGGAGGAGATACCGATAACTGGATGTGGCCAAGACACACAGGCGATTTCACTATTTTCAGAGTTTACTCCGCTCCTGATGGTTCTCCGGCAAAATACTCAGAAGAGAATGTACCGCTTAAGCCAAAACATTTCATTCCCGTGTCAATTAAAGGAGTTGAAAGAGATGATTTCGCCATGATATGGGGATACCCCGGAGGAACAAACCGCTATATGACCTCTTATGGTGTTCAGTATAATGTAGAAGAATTTGCACCGGCATTAATTGATCTTTTAGGAAAACAGCTTGAGATATTGAAAGAAGATATGGATGTTGATCGCGAAGTGAAAATTAAATATGCATCCAATTATGCCGGGCTGGCAAATGGCTGGAAGTATTTTATCGGTCAATCAAGGGGAGTTAAAAAACTGCACGTGATTGATAAGAAAAAAGAGATTGAAGATGATTTTACAAAATGGGTAAATGCTGACGATACAAGAAAAGAAAAATACGGTGATGTATTAAATGAGATTGAACAAGGATACACTAAAATGGGTGAAATGATTGAACCTTTGATGTATTTGAATTTAGGTTTGATGGCGCCTGGTATTGTTTCTTTTGCTCAGGAATTCACTCAATATCAACAGCAACTGGAAGATATTAAGGAAAATCCTGAGGCTCCGAAAGAAACCGCAGAAAGCCTGAGAGAATCTGCTAAAGAACATTTCAAAGATTACAATGCGCCGACTGATAAAAAGATATTTGCCGGATTGTACCAGATGTATGCGAATAATATACCGGAGGATGAATACCCTGATTTTTTTAAAGAGATAAACAAAAAATATAAAGGTGATTTTAATAAATATGCTGATTATGTTTTTGAAAAATCCATTTTTACAAGTGAAGATAAAGTGAATGCTTTCCTTGATAAACCAAGTGCGAAAAAATTAGTTAAAGATCCTGCTTTTATACTTGCAGGAAATGTTATGGGATCGATGATGGCTGCCGGCGGTCAATACAGAGTTGCTCAATCTTCATTAAATCATGGCAAGAGATTGTTCATTGCCGGATTGCGCGAAATGAGTCCTGATAAAGTTTTCTACCCCGATGCCAATTCAACCATGAGGCTTTCGTATGGTTCGGTTCTGGATTATTACCCTGCTGATGCAGTACATTATGATTATATTACCCATCTAAGCGGTATAATGGAAAAAGAAGACCCGGATAATGATGAATTTATCGTACCTGCCAAACTGAAGGAGCTTTATGAGAAAAAGGATTATGGCAGGTATGGAAAAGACGGGAAATTGATCGTTGGCTTTCTGACCACTAACGACATTACCGGCGGAAATTCGGGAAGCCCTGTTATTAATGGTAATGGTGAGTTGATAGGACTGGCATTCGATGGTAACTGGGAAGCAATGAGCGGCGACATCGCCTTTGAACCGGAATTGCAACGGACCATCTGTGTGGACTCACAGTATATTTTATTCATCATAGATAAATTTGCAGGTGCACAAAACCTGATAGATGAGTTGACGATAATTCAATAAGACTTTTTTAAAAATTTAGGAGAGGGGGCTTGGTTATAATCAAGCCCTTTTTTATTGCGGAAGCTCTTTCGGATTTTAGGGTTGGGGAATTTAGCAAGGCTAATCCAAAAGTTAATATCCAAAGCAAATAGTTATTTGTTTCGATTTTTTTATGAATATTTTAGTTATCTTTGTCATAAATCTGAAAAATTATGGATACAATAGCTGCAAATAATAAATATAATATAGAGCTTTCTTTTAATGAGATACTAAAATTGATCAAATCACTTTCAATTGATGATAAAATTTTATTAGAACAGGAATTGGAAAGAGAAACATTAATCCTCAGATCTGAAAGGTTATCCGAAAGGATAAAAGAAAGCAAAATAACAATGGATGAAATTGTTAATGAGGTAAAAGCTGTAAGAAGAAGCAGATATGAAAAGTAAGATATATGTCTTAGATACAAATATCTGGGTTAGCTTTATCATTGGCAAGAAAATTCATGAACTTGTACAAATTATAATAGATAATAATCTTAAAGTATTAACCTGTGACCAACTAATTGGCGAACTGAAGGATGTATTGCATAGGCCAAAGTTTTCCAAATATATTTCAAAAGGAGACATTAATGAAGCGATTATTATACATCTTAAAACTACTAAAAAGACAGAATGCAAAAATGTCTTAAATGGTTTCAGAGATAGAAATGATAATTATTTACTTGGGCTCAGCAAAGCTGGTAAAGCAGGCTATTTGGTTAGTGGTGATAATGATATTTTAGAAAGCAAAATTAAGCCTCCTCCGCTTATAATCAGCATGAAAGAATTTCTTAATCTTTTTAATCAATAAATTAGTAAAAAAATCATAATACAGATTTTTTTCAGTTATTATATCATTTCCTATTGCTGTGAGATATCTGTTCTGATTTTTCTTTAGTTTTGTTCCCTAACTTACACTTTTCACCTATGCGATTTACATCACTATTACTTATAACCTGCTTACTGTTTTTTATCAACAACAGCTTTACACAGGAAACCAAATCCGAACGCAAGCAACAAAAAAAACTGGAACGAAAAGCAAGGGATAAATACTTAAATGCCGGCATTGGCTTTGCATGGATGAGCGCAAAAGATAAAGCCACCTCACCTCTGCTTTATTCCGGATTGATTGGACTAAGTAACCTGGAATACCTTGTTCATTCCGATAAACTGATTAAAACCTTTGACCTGGCAGTAGGAGCAGGTTATCTGAAAACCAATAAAGATACGCATTATGGATTGACAAGGGGATACGAAACCGGTATTTACTTCAATTTTCGGTTTACGCATATATACAGGGTAATGCTGTTAGTAAATAATAAAATCAACTGGTATCTTGGACCTGCTTTGGATTTTTCAAACTATTCGAGAATCAATTTCAAATATGGAAATGCATTATATAATTACGAATATATGACCGGGGTCGGATTGTCAACCCGGTTTGAGTTTCCATTCAGTTACAAAAGTAAAGATTGTAAATTACTTGGCATGAAATTACGTCGTCGCGACCGTGATCTCAGGTTAAGCTGGCAACTTTATTTCCCGGTTTTCACCTCTATCTATCGTCCGGGTTATGTTACAATTATTAATTTTGCCGACCCTGAAACACCGTTAATAAACCCCGATAATCTGAAAACAGGACTCTTTACTTATTTTCATATCAGTTCGGAGGTTGAACTTTATTACAAACTTCACAACGGAAACATGCTAAAATTAACCTACTTATGGGAGTTCCATCAATACAATCCTGGTTATAACAAAGTTCAGGGATCACTTAACGGATTATACTTTTCATTTATTTTCAAATTCAATAAGAAATGAAAAAGATAACAATCATTATTATTTCCGCCATTTTTATACTTACATCTTGTGAGAAGGTTTTATTAGAAAAAGACCCCGCAAACAATCCAGTCGAGAATTTCGAAAGCCTCTGGAAAACAGCGAATGAAAAATACTCTTTTTTTGAGTATAAAAATATTGACTGGAATGAGGTTTACAACATTTACCGCCCGCAAATCAGTGATAATATGTCTGATGAACATCTGTTCTACGTGTTGGGTAACATGCTTACTGAATTGCGTGACGGACATGTTAATCTTGTGTCTCCGTTTAATATTGCGCGTTACTCTTTTCAATATCCCAACCCTGAAAATTTTAATTTCAGGCTTCTTAAGGATAATTATATCGGATGGGACTATAACATAACAGGCCCGTTAAATAATACTTTTATTGAAAGGGGCGGACATCTGATCGGTTATATTTATTACGGCTCATTCTCACGGATGGTAAGCACCTGGCATATTGACTATGTTATTTCACGATTCAGGAACACCAAAGGGATCATCCTTGACATGAGGAGTAATGGCGGAGGGACGGTTACCAATATTCACACAATCGGCAGCCGTTTTGCAGATAAGAAAAGGCTGATTTATTCCTCAGCATTAAAAAATGGTTCAGGGCATAATGATTTTGGCGATCCTGCCGAAGTCTATATGGAACCCGGTGGTAGCAGGCAATATACCAACAAAGTGATCTTTCTGACAAATCGTGGTTGTTTTAGCGCTACCTCCTTTTTCTCTACAGCCATGAAAGCCTTTCCTCATGTTATTCAGATTGGTGATACAACCGGTGGCGGGATGGGCGCTCCGGCAGGCTTTGAATTACCCAATGGCTGGAGTTACAGATTTTCTTGCTCCAGAACTATTTCAGCAGATGGGCATAATTGGGAAGATGGCATACCACCCGATATCGTTGTTTGGATGGACCCGTTAAATGAAGCACAGGGAATTGATGATATTATGGAAAGGGCGATAAAAGAAATTATTGAAGATTAAATTTTTTATCCCGTTGTCGGGAATGATAATAACAGAAAAATTATTTGATGATGAACATGTTTTTAAAACAAAAAAGAAAATTAATAATAATTAACTACCAGAAAAACTTATATACAAAATTGTACTGTTTCTTGGTATTTATTATTTCCTTTTTAGAACCTAAACGGCAATTATCAGTATAAAATCTTTATAAGTTTTAGATGTGCTAATAAAATAATTAAGCAAATGCCCAGGAATTTTAAAATATATATTACAACATTTCTTTCTGTACTTATACTTTCTTCTATAGCCCAGCGCAACACCTTTATCAACTATTCATTAGAAGAAGGACTTCCACAATCGAGTGTAATATCTCTTTACCAGGATCGTAATGGCAATATCTGGATAGGTACGCAGGGTGGTGTTTGCAAATACAACGGAAAAACATTTACAACCTTTGATACAAGGCATGGATTGGGCGGGAATCATATTACTGCTATTTCACAGGATAAAAAAAGAAGATATTGGTTTGGTCACAGGTACAAAGGTTTATCGCTTATGCAGGGAAAAGATATTTTACATATCGATCTGACCAAAGAAAGGATTAATGTGATTAAGGAAGATTTGAACGGAAATATCTGGATCGGTACAGACGGGGATGGTATTTTTATTCTTCCAGAAGATAAAGAGGTAAAAGCTGAAAATTTTATTCAGTTATCCACTCATCCTGATTCAACAACATCAAAAATATATAACATCTTCGTAGAAGATACCGGCAAAGTATGGGCAGGAACTAATAGCGGTATCAGAATCATTAAATTCGGCAATAATTTTCAGCAACCGAAAGTATTAGAATTTAATATTGAAAACAGTTGTTTGCCTTTTCAAAGAGTTCTCTCAATTATACGAGAAAATGATTCTGTGATTTGCTTATTGGGTTATGACGGATTGGCTAAGGTGCATAGAAAAAAATCTCCCGATTTTAAAAAAGTTGATTGTTTTCCTTTTAACGGAAATATACAGCTAAATTTCCTTCATAATATAATTTGTGATAAAACAGGCACAATTTGGGGTACGGGTGATTATGGAATTTTTCAACTGAAGAATAAAGTTTTTAAATTTTATACACCGGAAACGGGATTGTTTAATGATCTGGTTAATACAATGATACATGACCATGAAGATAATATCTGGATAGGAACTATGAATTCGGGCATATATAAATATTCAGGAGATAAATTTTTAGTTTTTGATAATCAGTCCGGATTAATTGATAATGTGGTTAATTCCGTTATTGAGGATAACGAAGGAAATATCTGGATTTCTACTGGAAAAGGAGTTAGTAAATTCGACGGTAAAAAATACCGGCATTTTACAACCCAAAATGGTTTATTGAGCAATTCGGTTGATGTGCTTTTCGAAGACTCCAAAGGTAATATCTGGATGGGTTATTATCTTGAAGGTGGTTTAATGCGATATGATCCGCAATCAGGAAAATTCAGGACTTTTACAACTGACGATGGCTTGATGACCAATTCCGTAATTACTATTAATGAAGATAAAGATGGAAATGTGTGGTTTGCTACTTTAGGGTATGGCGTTTCAAAATATACTTATCCTGATAAAGGAAATCCTGAAAACTTTGAGACTTATACTGTTGAAGACGGGCTTTGCAGTAATATTATCTGGACAATTCATAAAGACAGACAAAGAAACCTCTGGTTTGGCAGTGATAATGCAGGTTTAACTAAATACAACGGTAAAAGCTTCACAACTTATAACGAAAAAGACGGGCTGACAAACCTAAGCGTCGGTGCCATTACACACGACAGCAGAAATAATTTATGGATCGCAACTATTGGCGGTGGTATCTTTAAATTTGACGGCACGCAATTTACTAACTACAGTTTAGAAGATGGTCTTGGTTCAGATAGTCCATACAGCATTATATGCGATGACATGGATTATGTTTGGATTGGAACAAATTCAGGAATAGATAAATTTGATCCGGTTAACGAAGTTTTTAAACATTACGATAAAGCAGATGGTTTCCTCGGCATTGAAAGTAATCAGAATGCTATTTGTAAAAGTCGTGATGGAATTTTGTTGTTTGGAACCATTAACGGAGTGATCAGGTTCGATCCTGCCAAAGATTATTTGAATACAATTCCTCCGGTTACGACGATTGAAAACATAAAATTATTCTTCAATGATTTTGATTACAACAGTTATTCAGATTCGATTCACCCGGAAACTCTTTTACCTGTTGGCATGGTTTTACCTTATAACAAAAACCATCTGACATTTGGATATATTGGAGTAAGCCTGACGTCGCCCGATAAGGTTTGGTATCAGTATAAACTTGAAAACTTTGATCCTGATTGGATCCCGCTGACTCAATCAACGATTGCCACATACACCAATATTCCTCCGGGCGATTATATCCTTAAAGTTAAAGCCTGCAATAATGATGGTTTCTGGAATGATAAACCGGCAAGTTTTTCATTTACAATTCAACCCGCGTTTTGGCAAACCTGGTGGTTCAGGATTTTGGCATTTCTTTTTATAATAAGCCTTGTTTCTTTGTTTATCAGGCTTAGGATCAGAAATATCAATGCACAAAAAGTAAAACTGAAGCGGTTGGTGGATGAAAAAACTCTTGAATTACAACAGGAAGCCAAAGAACGTAAAATAGCCCAGGAAAAAGCAGAACAGGCTGATATGCTTAAAACAGCTTTTCTTGCAAATATGTCGCATGAGATACGGACACCGGTGAGTTCAATTATCGGTTTTGCTGATCTTTTAAAAGAAGGTACTGCAAATAATATTGATAAAGATCAATGTCTCGATCATATCGTTATGAGTGGAAAAAACCTGCTTAATCTTATCAATGACATTATTGATATATCAAAAATTGAAGCCGGTCAGGTAAGAATAGAAAATGAAGAATTCAAATTAAACAGTTTGATAGCTGAAATATTTACAACTTTCTATGAAAAAATTAACAAAAAAGAAAAGGATATAATTTTAAAGATAAAAAGAGGTACGCCAGATAAGAATTTCACAATTGTTGCCGATCCATACCGGTTGCAACAAGTTTTAACAAACCTGATTGGAAATGCTCTTAAATTTACTGACTCAGGATTTATTGAGTTTGGATATAGCATCGAGTCATCGGATAAATTATTGTTTTTTGTTAAAGACAGCGGAATCGGTATCCCTAAAGATAAACAGGAGATCATTTTTGACAGATTCTTCCAGGTTGAAGAGTCATACACTAATAACAAAGATGGTACAGGCTTAGGTTTAGCGATTTCTGAAAAACTGACTGAACTTCTCGGAGGTAAAATGTGGGTTGAGTCGGAATTGGGAAAAGGCTCGACATTCTTCTTTACCGTATCTTATGAAAGTGTTGAAAAGGGTCTGGAGTTTGACGAAGAAATCGAAGCCAAAGAGATTGATTATAATTGGGAAGGAAAGAATATTCTTCTGGTGGAAGATGAATATGTTAACTATTTACTGATTGAAAATTATCTTACACCTCATAACGTAAATATTATCGGGGCTGCTGACGGTATTTCTGCTGTTGAAATATGCCGTAAATCACCCGATAAAATCGACCTTGTATTAATGGATATTAAAATTCCGGGCATAAACGGATATGAAGCAACAAAAGAGATTAAAAAGTTGAATAAAGACATACCTGTTATTGCTCAAACCGCTTATGCTATGATAGAGGAGATGGAAAAATGCCAGGAGGCAGGATGCGATGATTACATTGCCAAACCTTACGATAGGGATAAGTTGTTGGCGAAGGTAAATAAATTTCTGGCAAAGAAATAAAGTCTTATTAACTAAATATAATATTTGATTTTTAAATACAACTTTGTTACTTTTGCGCATAAATAACACAAAAAACGCACGCATGGCTACACTCAATTTATCAATACCTGATGATATGAAGATGTTTATCAAGGCTAAAGCCGCAGAGATGAACACCAGTGTATCGAACATTTTAATAAATTACATTAAACTTTTACGGTCAAATGATATAAAAGGAAAAAACTTCGATACTATTACCGATGAGCAACAGGCAAAACTTAAACTTGCTAAGATGTTAGCCGGCTCTATTGTTATTGATAATAATACGGACTTAGATGAAATCAAGTTTAAATATTTATCAGAAAAGCACTTAAAAAATGAATAAAGTTCTTTTTGATACTAATATCGTACTTGACTACTTACTTAAACGTAAATCGAAATCAACAGATGACCATAAAAATGTGTTGGAAGTGATTAATTATTGTATTCTGAACAATCTCGAAATTTATACTTCCATATTAAGCATTAAGGATGTAATATATATCATTACTAAGCTGAGTAAGGGTAACCGTGGTAAAAACAAAAGAGATATGATCCGGCAAAAAGTAGTTAATTATCTTAAGCTTTCCCGTTTAGTTGTAACATCCGAAAATGCTTTTCACAAATCGCTTCATTCTGATTTGCCTGATTTTGAGGACGCCCTGCAGCTTTTTACAGCAATTGAAAATAAAATAGATATTATTATTACCAGAAATAAAAAGGATTTTACCAATACTAAAATCGGAATATTTACACCGGAGGAGTTTTTAAAAATCCATTAGAAATTTCACAAATTCTGTTAAAGTATTTTAGAAAAATATTTTTTACTGCCTTCTACTTCTTCAAAACTACATCCCTAAACTTCTTCTCATTCCACAAATCTATCATCTCTTTGAATTCTTTATAATAAGAAACAGGAATGGTCTTTTCAGAGATTTCAAATGAACGTTTTATCTTAACCTCATTATTGTTTTGAACAATTTCAATGAATAGCTTTCCGAAATCTGCCTGCCTTTCTATTTTTTCAACCTGTTGTACGAGCCTAACACCTTGGGGTAAAGTAATAGTAAACTCATAGCTTTCATTGATAGTAAACGGAATTTCAAGCGGTGCTTCCCTTTCGGCATTCAGATAGTTCAGATGCCAGCTTTGAGTTCCTTTGCTGCAGGCAGGAATTTCAAAGAAATAATAATTTGCCTGGTTTTTCAAAGGTTTATCATTTTCAATATCATATTTGATAATTGATCGTGCCTGTGCACAATTCTCAATAGAGAACTCTTTGACATCTTTTGAACTGCCTGAAAGTATTTTTTTTGCATACGATGAATCTTCTTTTAATTTAAAGTATGGATTTGCCTGATGAAAAAGAACAGCTTCGAGTTTTCCGGAGCACTTCAATGAATCACCAAATACGAGTTTTCCATTCATAGAAACTTTATTATCAGGTTTCTCAATATTTTCCCTGCGCAATGGTTTATCAGGATTCAAAGCAAAAACTGCCAGGTATTCCATTCCGAAAACGAGGTTTTGGTCTGAGATGCTTGTCGGCGATAAATACAGTTGCTCGCTTTCTCTTGGGTTTGCCTGTACATAGAAGTCCCTGATAAGTTGCAGGCAGCCTGTATTTTTATCATAAAACACAGAAGGCATCACCATTACAGGTTCTGCATTGATACCTGCCTCGCGTAAAAGACTAACCAATAAAATACTTTTCTCAAACTGTGTCCCGCCGTTGCTGTTCCATGTCTCAATAGCCTGCCTTGCCTGGAAGCCCGTGTATTGAGGCGGGATATTGTAATAGTTAATATCGTTCACCACAAGTTCCTGAAGTTTCAAAGCGACCATCAGGTCATCTTTGTTATCTTCCTTGATTTTTGTAACAGCCTCCGTCATTTTTTTATCTGTTTCAAAATTAAAAGCACCCTGATCAGTAATAAACTGGTAAGCCTCCTCCATTGTCGCAGTGCTGAATATCAGTCTCGGAAAATTGGTGCCATATTCCGGATGGAATGATTCATGCAGGCGTTCGCCGATTTCACGAAAAGTGAATTTGTAAATTTTTTTTCCCTTTTCTTCTTTTATTTCCGGTGCGGTTCGTATATTAAAGACTTTGTAGTTCAGGTTTTTAGAAGCAGGGATATTAATAATAATGATTTCCTCTGCCACAGGAGAGGATTCCGTGATTTGTTCATTTCCCATAAGTGCCGGATAATATCCTTGTTTTGTGTGGAGAGTATAATCAAGTTCGATGGTAGCATTGAGTTCCAAACCGGTATGAGTAACTACCATTTCACGCAGGTGATTGTAATAAGGAGCATTGGCAGCGAATCGTGGCAGCACCTCGTTAAAGGCATTATCAGGGGTTTGAACCACATTTCCGTTTTCCTGGGTTGTAAAACTTTTATTAATTGTCAGTTCCTGGTATTGCGGGTTGTAAACAATAAAAGTTTCACCATACAGCCTGTTAAAGGAGAAATGGGTTAACAGCTTAAGTTTTTTGTAATAATGAAAATCCATGCTACCGTCTTCGTTAAGCGTGTATTCTTTAATTATTTTTTCAAATACCGCATCTGATGCCGGTTCCTGCGCATTGACAATGCTTATATAAAAGCAAATAGTAATTAATATAATATACTTCATAATATGTTATTTTTTTCTTTTGTGGGTTTTTGTGCTTTGGTGTTTTTGTGGCAGGAGTTTTTTTCGCCACTACCCCGAAAACTTTCGGGGCTAAAACACTAAATTCCACTAAAATTACTTTAATAAATAATCAATAGTCAATCTTAAGTATCACCGGTTCTTCAGCAATCTTTTTCTGCATCATCACTGCTTCCCTGAACGACCCCCAATCATCCGGTTCATATATTCTTTTTTTGAATTTCAGATTTTCGAATACCATCAGTTTATCACCTTCAACCTTATATCCCCCTTTGAAAGATGCTGCCGGTCCGCTCGTCATGGGTGTATCAGGGATATAAACCGAAGTTACATTTTTTGGTAATTTAACGGTTTCTTCTAATTGAACCTGTCGTGAACACCTGTCGCGAAAATTATATTTACGCTCCTCCATGTCAGTGCTGAAATAAAGGTGAGTCATTGCCCTTTTAAAAATATTAGAAACAACCAAAGGTGTAAAAATTATTTCCTCAGCCGTTATGATAGCATAATCAGGGATTTGATATTTGATGGTTATGTTGATAGGTCCTGACATATAATTATAAGGTTCACCATAATTCATTTCAAAAATCCCGGCACGGGGATGTACCCTGATTAGTTCTCTTTCAAGTGTTGCATTCCAGTTCAATCTGTAATTGCTTGTAAATATTCTTCTGATAGCTGCATCGGATTGTCCTTCGGCTTCAAGGATAAATTCACCCTCCAGCGTACCGTCAGAGTGAAGGGTTGAATTTCCGATAATTCTGAAATAATGATTTTTGGGAGGTGATACAGGTGTAATCTTCAGGTCAGAGCCTTCGGGTATGCCCGGCAGGTAGTTCTGCTGCTGTTCGGCACTCGACCATAACTCACGCAGGAAAGGCACCCAGGTCGGATCGAGCAAATGATACTCCCCGTCTGAGAGTTTAACTAAGGTAACACTATGATTGAACTGATCGGCAGGAATATAATCAATGCGTGAGCCTGCCATAGTCATGGCAGGATAAGATTCAAAGCCTGCTGCCCGAAGAAAAGTGATCAGCATACCGGCTTTATCTTTACAAACACCACAACGGTCGGTAAAGTTCATTTCGCCATTGTGTAATGTATAACCTTCTCCCTCTCCCATTGATATTCCCGAATACCTGATATTGTCGGCTGTCCAGTGCGTCAACCTGGAAATTGAATCCATTTCATCTTTCGCACCTTCTAATATCTCTTTTACTTTAGCATCAATATCCGGAGTTGATTCAAAGCTGCCAAAATCTTCATTCACCCCATAAAACCAAAGTGATTTGGCTTTCCAGTCGGGGCTGGTTGATAAAAGCAATTTCGGAAATTCATCAGAACGGGCTACCATGCGGGGTTCTCGTTTAGGCTGCGAGAAATCATTTTTTGTGAATGTATAAACCCATTTGTTTTCTGCCGGAACCAAAGATGATCTCACTTCGCCATTATAAAACTCGTATTGGAGGAATTTATCTTTTGGGATTTTAACCTGGTAAACCTTCTCGATTACCGGATCGGAACTCCAGAATTCCACGATGTCGTAAAAATGCCCTTTCATTGGTGGAATATACTTATCATCATCCCCATCCAATAAAAGTGCATACGTAAATCCTTTTCTGAAAAGAAAAACCTCAACAGCATCACCAGGTTCAAGCCTGCCAACTTCTATCATCTTTTCACGCGACCCCCAGTAAATAGCACGGGCGGGAGCAGGATAGTCCAGCACTTTTGACATGTCAAGTTCTTCAACCTCGCCCGACTTGCGGTAAATATTTACCTGTTTGATCTCTACATAAGCCGAAAGTGGGTCGTAACCGAATTTGATAACTGCGTTGTTTTTTGCTCCTGTCTGACTCAATATCTTAATGAGTTTATGGATGTCTACATAACTCAAACCGGTTTCCTGTACATCAACCATTGTACTGTCGAAAATAATAAGGGAATTTTTACCGGGGTAATCTTCTGCATTACCCGCATTATTTATCAACTCTATTATCTGTGGATTAGCCCATGTTGAAAAATTCAACGAAATCAGAATCAATAAGGCATAAGTTCTTTTTATCATATCTTAATATTTTTAAGAAAACGGACAAATATATAAACAATATCAGATTAGTTCTGTTTATTATAAATCTTTTATTCTCTTTTTTGTATAAAATACCTTGTCATCATTTCTGAACATTCCTTTTCCAATACACCGGAAATTACTTCCGTTTTAGGATGAAGAATATTTTCCTTCAGATTTGAATATCCCTTTTTATCATCCCTGGCGCCAAAAACAATCTTCCCAATCCTTGTCCAATAAGCGGCTCCGGCGCACATTATACAAGGCTCTATAGTTACATAAAGCGTGCATTCATCAAGGAATTTTGAACCGAGGTAATTTGAAGCAGCCGTAAAAGCCTGCATCTCGGCATGAGCCGTAACATCGGTGAGCCGTTCGGTAAGATTACAGGCTCTGGCAATGATTTGATTGCTGCATGTAATAACCGCCCCTATCGGCACTTCATCAGCTTCAAAGGCTTTTTGCGCCTCTTTCAGGGCTTCTTTCATGAAGTGTGTATCCGAAAATATCGAGAAAGGCATAAATAAATATTTTAAAACTCAAAAGTAATAATGTTTATTTTTGTGCTATCAACCAAATTTAAAAAGTGCAATATTATGAAACAAAAAGTATTTTTATTCGGATTAATTTTTATTATCACAATTTTCTTAACCGGTTTTTCATCTTATGCTGATCCTGTTGATTTTCCAACCGCTCAAAAGGCAGCGCAACAAAAATTGATCGAACATAGTAAAGCAGGTATTTTATCGATTAAAAACGATAAGAATGTTTATTACAATGAAGAGGGGAAAGTCCTATTCTATGTTTTTGAGTTAGATCCGTCAGGATATATAGTTGTAACAGGCGATACCGACCTGCCGCCGGTTATTGCTTATTCATTTAATAACGATTATCAATTAACAGGTTCGCAGGAAAACATTCTTATTAAGTTGCTTACTTCTGATATTAAGTTGAGGCTAAAAAATATTGATATACTTCCCGAACAGATAATAAATAAAAGGAATACGGCATGGGACAAAATATCAAACGAAAACAACACATTTTCAAAAGGATTTCAGCAATGGCCACCGGAGGGAACTACTTCAACAGGAGGATGGTTAGAAGCAAACTGGACGCAAAGTTCGCCTTATAATAATTTTTGTCCGATGGACCCTGTAACGAATTTAAGGAGTGTAGCCGGATGCCCTGCAGTTGCAATGGCTATGATAGTAAATTATTACGAAACCATAAATGATACATATTTTACTGATGATGACGATTATTACCATGCTTATGCCGGAAGAAATTACTGGATTGATGATGATTTTGAAGATCTTGATTTCCCGTCTTTTCCAACTCTTAATGCACATCTCGACACCCTGACAAATTGTTATATAAATCATACAACGTTAAAGCCTGATGAAAAAGCAGCTTTGACTTTTGCTTGCGGAGTAGCTGCACATCAGGTTTATACGTCATCAGGTTCCGGTACATTTGGCGTAAGCCAGGCTTACGATGCTTATATGAAATTCAGTTTTGAAGATGCTTTGCTATTAGATGAAAGTGATACTGCTCTATATACTTATTTATCGCAAAATATGATGGATGCCCGTCCTGTACACCTTGCTGTGGTTGACCCTCCGGTAACAATGGGGCACAACGTAGTTGTTGACGGTTATAATACTGATGACTATTATCATATAAATTTCGGCTGGGGAGGAAGTTATAACGGGTGGTATCTCATTCCCGAAGAAATCCCTTACGGATTAACTGTTATAGAAGGGGCGATTGTAAATATTGCTTACCCACCGGTTTATACAAACACACTGGAGAACAAGTTGGATATTGTTGATTTTTCTCTTGAGATTTCTCCCAATCCAGTAACAAATTATGCTGAAATAAGTTATTCTCTTAACGAACCTGCTAATGTAGTTATAGAAATTTTTAATATAACAGGGCAATTGGTTCAAACCCTGGTTAACGATGATATAGATGATGGAATCTGTAAATGCACCTGGAATTTGAATTATCCTAATGGTTCTAAAATAAAAGATGGGGTTTATTTCTGTCGCTTACGGGTCAATAATATGTCAGAAACTAAGAAATTTGTCATCCGGTAAATTTTTTTAGGGATTTTAATGAAAATAAACTTCGTAAAGTTTACGATGTGTAACAAGTTCCGAGTATTCGTATGTATCTCAGTATAATAAAAATTTTGATTTGAGAATTAGTTTTATTATTTTTGCTAAATAAACTGGTAATTTATGACATCGAATGTAATCACCATTTCACAGGGAATTCAAAGTGGAGCACCTGTCTTTACTGGCACTAGAGTGCCGGTAAAAAATTTATTTGACTATTTGATTGGTGGCGATACCATCGAAGAATTTTTAAATGACTTTCCTTCAGTTTCGAAAGATCAGGTAACTAAATTATTGGTATTGATGGAAAATATTTTCACTTTTGATACCGCAGAAGCCTATGAAAAAAATCTTGCTTGACGAAAATCTCCCTAAACCACTTAAAAGACACTTCTCAGGTGATTTTAATGTTACGACTGTGTCAGATAAGGGATGGAACTCTTTAGAAAACGGAGAATTACTTGAAGC
>JAIORT010000607.1 GCA_021107975.1 Bacteroidales bacterium
CTCACCTCCTATTTCCGATGGCTTATCGGGAATATTTTATGATATTTATCTGAAATATTGGGATGAGCCAACAGGCATCTTTCATTATATCGAACCGGTAAATGTGTCGTTAAATACAATGCAGGGATACGGTGCATGGGCCAGTGATTTTTATACCGGGACAACTACAGTTTACTATGAAGGAATTTTAAATACAGGTAGTTTTAATAGTGGAGTACTTACGAATACAAGTGGTGCTTTGCATGATAGTAAAGGCTTTAATTTTGTCGGCAATCCATATCCATCAGCAGCGAACTGGGATGAGGTTACCGGATGGACAAAAACAACTCTTGATAATGCCATCTATATCTGGAATCCTGCAGATGGAAATTATGGAAGTTATGTTGCTGGTACCTCGCAAAATAATGTTACTAATATTATTCCCGGAGGACAGGGTTTTTATGTCCATGTTACAACTGGTAATCCTACCGGTTCGTTGGAGGTTAATAATAATGCCCGTTTGCATGATAACAAACCATTTTTCAAAAATTCCGGGAAATCAATAAAAACTGACCAGGAATTTTTAAAACTACAAATATCATCAGAACTTAACACTTATTCAGATCAGTCCATTATGCAATTTAATGAAATTGCCACCGAAAATTTCGATCCGGCAATTGATGCTTATTATCTGGAAGGATTGGATGAAGCCCCCGGATTATATTTTTTTATTGAAGATAATGCCAGGCTTTCGATAAATACCTATCCTGAATTAGATGAGAATATAATTATACCTTTGTATTGTACAGTAGGAATTGAGGGGTATTATACCATAGATGCTTTAAGTATTCTTAATTTCTCAGAAACTACAGAGGTATTGCTGGAAGATAAGTTTGAAGAAGTCATCATTGACCTGCAAGAACAAAATGCATATACGTTCTTTGCCGGAATAGATGATGATCCGAACAGGTTTAACCTGCGTTTATTGCTTACACCTAACAATACGATTGAGATTTCGGATAATTGTGGTATTCAGATTTATGCTTCTGATGGTGTAATTTATCTGAAACGGCAGGATGCAAATACTTTGGATGGTGAAATCAGGATATTTGACCTTCTTGGACGATTGATTGTAGCGGAAAATATTGAAGGAACCCAGCAGTATGAAATGACACTTGATAACGAAGGGATTTTTCTGGTAACGTTTTCTGATAATTCTGATCGAAAAGAATACCGTCAAAAGGTACATCTGAAATAATCCGACTAAGTAAAAATAGCCTTCATGGTAAACCTTGAAAAATAGGTGAATGCATGAAGGCTATTTTATTGGATAAAATCTTAAAATAATACAAATACCGATTCAGGGCTTTAAATAAGACTGGTGTTTGCTTTAAAAATTAATTCTGCGATGAAAAGAATAGTTATTTCGATTTTTATGTTTCTTATCTGGGTTGCCGGTTTGCAGCATGCTTTTACTCAAACTGTTTCATTGGATAATATTACAGCAAATACAGGTGAAGATATTCTGGTTCCCATTAATTTTTACGGAATGACAAATCTGGGTGCAATAACACTATTTATAGAATTTAATGAAAGTGTTTTAACTTTTAATGGAATAACCAATGTGGTTCCTGAGGGTAATGGTACTTTTTATAATTACATTCCTAATCCAAGTCGTGTTGGGCTTTCCTGGATTGCTCCCGGGATGTCGGGAGTTGATTTCCCTGACGGAAAGTATCTCGATTTACAATTCACCTTCCTTGGCGGTGCATCAGATTTAATATTTGCATCAAATTGCGAAATAGGCGACTGGTATGGCAATGTAATAAATGTAACCTATATCAACGGAAGTGCCTCCGCACCGGCAGTAACATTTAACATAGATGTTTTTCTCGAAGGAGCATATCAGTATGAATCAGGAGGAGCAATGAGAACCGACCTTTTTAATGCAGGTAACATCCCTGCCAATCAACCTTACAGCCCTGTGCTGCCATATTTTGGAAATAACAATCCGGCGTGGTATTATGCAGGAACTGAAAGTACAGCTACAATTCCGGCAGGTACTGTTGATTGGGTACTAATACAATTACGTAATGCAGCAACTGCTGTGGAAGCAACAGGAGCTACAATTGTTGCACAAAAAGCCTGTTTCCTTTTAAGTAACGGATCAGTGGTTGATAGTGATGGTAACAATCCTGTTTTCTATACATCATTTAATGATGGTGCCTTCGTGGTAATATGGCACCGAAATCATCTCGGAATCATGAGCTCTGTTCCTGTTGCTGGATTTGGAGGTTCTTATTTTTATGATTTTACAACAGGAGCCGGTAAAGTGGCTGGTGGATCCGCCGGATATGTGGTACTTGAAAGTGGTGTTTGGGGTATGGCAGCCGGTGATATAAATGCTGATAAGATAATTAATGTCTATGATAAAGCCCTTTGGGAAACAAATGCCGCCTCACAAGGATATTCAGGTGCAGATGCCAATCTTGATATACAGGTTAATAATCCTGATAAGAACGAGCATGTTTTACAAAACAATGCTAAAATTTCAGGGATTCCTGATTAATTCTGTTTTTCTTATTTTATTTGAATAATAACCCTCATTTTTTCAGGACGGTTTAAACCCCTCTTTTCACCGGGTTTAAATATAATTTCGAAAAACTACAGAGTTTTCATATACATTCCTCTTGAAATGCTTTCATGCAGTCCGGCAATATTCAGTGTTTTTGTCCTGTATTTTTAATCCACAATAAGATGCTTTTACGAAAAATATAAATCCGTACTATAATTGATGTATCTTTTTCTCTCCGAAGACTTTATCTGATATGTTTACGTAATACTACGCAGTGATTTTACGTATTTTCCCTCATTAAAATTGGGTATTTTCCCTGATTTTTTTTCCATTTTGTCTTTATAATTTTGTTTGTGATTAAGATGATATGATATGCTTTATCAAGTGCGAAATATTAATAATCATTTTGTTATTAAAATTCGATCTATGACTCATCTTAAACCAATTAAAACAATTTATTAACCCCAATTTAAATCTTATAAAAATGAAAAAATTATTTTTAAACTTATCGGTTTTACTGTTTACAACAAGTGTGGTTTCTGCTCAATTAACTGATAATGCTAAAGCACCCAATGTTTTTACGGTAACTTCACCTGCTGGTTCAGGAACAATCAAGCAGCCATTAAGTGGCAATTATAATATTGGAACCGGACAGGATTATACCAAAATCGCTGATGCAATTACTGCCCTTAATACTAATGGAGTGTCAGGTGCTTGTATATTCTATCTTCGTGATGCAGCTTATGCTGAATCTCCTATGATAATAAATGCCATAACAGGCGCTTCTGCTGCTAATACGATTACATTTAAACCTTATACTGGTATTACTCCTGCAATAACGATTACTGCTACTGACGGAGATGCAGGTTTTGAATTGAGAGGTGCTGATTACATTAGTTTTGACGGTTCAAATGATTCAAAAGGTCGTGATATGACAATTGTTATGGCAGGTGCTAGCTCAAGAACTTTCCAGCTATATGGTGGAGATGGTGCCACAAATAACACTATAAAGAACTGTGTTATTGTAGGTTATTCAAATACCTCAACTACTAACAGTGGTATTCGTGTTTATGGAGCAGACCATAATAATAATACTTTTGAAAATAATAGTATTTCAAAGCATTATTATGGAATCTATCTATACGGTGGTAGTTCAAG
Source organism: Bacteroidales bacterium (assembly GCA_021107975.1). Lineage (GTDB taxonomy): Bacteria > Bacteroidota > Bacteroidia > Bacteroidales > JAADJA01 > JAADJA01. The sequence goes on from JAIORT010000607.1 coordinate 3,713, forward strand.
TAATAAAAATACCGGTAATGTTGTGAAAGATAATGTAATCGGCTCAGGTATAGCAGCAAATTATATTCGTCAATATGGTATTTATGCTAAGTACCAAACAAACCTTGAAATATCCGGTAATGAAATGTACAATATTATATATTCTTCTTTACCTTATGGTATTTTTATTTATTATTCAGATAATGTAACAATTTCAAAAAATAACATACATGATATTGCTTATACAGCAACAGGCGGTTATGGTGGTTATGGTATTTATTTATATCTGGATGTTGTTGAAGGAGGTTCTAATATTACTATTAAAAACAATTTGATAAGGCATATTACAGGTGATAGTGATGCCCCTAATAATATTCCGACAGGAATCAGGGTTAGGGGTTCATCAGGCACTTATGGTGTTAATATATATTATAATTCAATATATCTTAGTCCTGATACTGACTATGGTTTGAATTATGAAGATAATAACTGGGCTGCAGCAGTAATAATAGATGATGGACCAACCCAAATAGATATGCGTGATAATATATTAAGGACAAGTCTCGGTAAAAAAACCGGCTGTTCTAACACAACTTATGGATATGCTGTTTATTGCAAAGGAAGTATATCTCCATTTTCAATTATTAATAATAATATTTATTACACAGATAATCAGGATAACAATTATGTTGGACTAATAGGAACAGACCCAACAACAGGGAGCAAAGATCTCGTAGGATGGCAAACATATACAAGTCAGGATGCAAACTCATTAAATAGTGATCCTTTATATTTATCAACAATAGGCTTGCATCCTTCGTCAGGTTCATCTGCTTTTAATGCAGGGACTCCAATTGCCGATATCACAACAGACTATGAAGGTACAACAAGAAATGCAACAACTCCTACAATAGGAGCTTATGAAGAAGCATTGACTGAATATGAATGGACAGGAACTACTGATAATGACTGGAACATAGCAGAAAACTGGAATGTAGGTGCTGTGCCCACCGCTGCCATTAATGTAACAATACCTACGGGATGTGCAAATTATCCGACAATAAATGCCCCGGCTGCATGTAATAATATTTCATTTGGATCTGATGCTACAAATACTGCAACATTACTTGATAATAGATACTTAACTGTAAACGGCACTGCTACGGTTGAACGTTACTTCACAGGTAATGACCTTGACTGGCATTTAGTTTCTTCTCCATTATTTGATGCTACTGCAAATGTGTTCTTGAATATGTACCTGCAAAGTTTTGATCCAACAGCTTCCCAAGGTCCACCGAATTATGGTTATACAGAAATCACAGATCCTTTAATATCTCTAAATGCAATGCAAGGATATGGTTTGTATTCGAATCTTGCAAACACAAATACAGTAAACTTTGTAGGTAGTCTGAACACAGGTACATATAATTTTAATTTAGGTTATCATGCCGTAAATAATCCATACGGTTGGAACCTTACAGGTAATCCATATTGTTCATCAATTGATTGGGATTTAGTTACAATTCCAACTAATATGTCTAAAGAAGTGCATTACATCGAAGCAGCAACAGGTAATAATTTGTCGTATGTCCAGGGTGGTGTTGGTGAAGAACGAAATATTCCACCCATGCAGGGTGTATTTGTTAGTGTATCAGGACCTGATGTTTTAACTTTTGATAATACTGTCAGAACACATACAGGTGCAGGTACATTTTACAAATCTGAAATCAATGATCTGTTAGTTTTACAAGCAACTGGTGAAAATTATTTAGATAAAGCATACATCTACTTCAATGAACAGGCAATGGATGAACACGATGGAATTTACGATGCTTATAAAAGAATATCATTATCAAATCCTGAATTGCCACAGATATTCTCAATTACGCCATCAGGCGTTTATCTTTCAATTAACGGTTTGCCGGAAACAGAAATGGTTCATGTTGGATTTACTGTTGTTGAATCAGGAAAATTTACTATTAGCGCCATTGAAACCAGTGAATTTGCAAATGTTGTTCTTGAGGACTTATTTACTCAAATACAAACAGATTTGTTGAACAATTCATACACTTTCAATTATAGCGTAGGGGATCGGGAGAACAGGTTCATAGTTCACTTTACACCTCTTGCTGTTGATGAAAATGCTGAAGAAATATTCGGCATATATTCATACAACAAAGATGTTTATGTTTCCGTACCTGAGAACACAAAAGGTGATATTGTGATTTACAGCATGATGGGACAGGAAGTTGCAAGCGCACCGATTAACAGCGCACTTAATAAGATCACTCTTGTAAAGAGCGCCTATTACATTGTAAAAGTGCTTAGCGACAAAAGTCTGGTAACTAAGAAAGTATTTATTAAATAAATTGTTAAATGGCTTAATTGCTATATGGTAAATGGTTTAACCATATAGCAATTAAACAATAAAAATCAGAAAGAAAGGAGTTCAGAAAAGGACTCCTTTTTACTTTTTTAGAAGCCTTTATGCTTTCAAAGAAAAACCATCTGTAAATTTCTTTTTCTTTGTGATAGGGCTGTTACAATAAATGTAATTTTTTTATTTCAACTTGATAAACCATCGTCTTTGACGGTGGTCGTTTACTCTGTTCTCCTTATTTTACTTGAATAACAACCCTGATTTTTTCAGGATGAGTTTAACCCCTCTTTTCTACGGGTTTAAATATCATTTCAAAAAACTGCAGAGTCTTCATATAAATTCCTATTGAAATGCTTTCACGCGGTCCGGCAATATTCAGTGTTTTTATCCTGTATTTTTTGATCCACAATAAGAATTCATCTTTTTCAAATGCTTGCTCGATTTTATGTATCAGGCAGGCTTTTTTGTGTTTATTACAAAGATCTTTTGTTAAAGCTGTACCTCTGTCAAATTTATCGCTATAAATTATTAATGTGGCATCACTTTCAAGGATATTCTTTTCTGTCCTTTCAGGATAATTCGATGTTTTGGTTTCTTTTAAAGGATATTTTAAAGGAAGTTTGCCGTCTTCTGCTAATCTGCCTTTAGGACACCAGCCTCCGCAAGGCATTCCATTATTTATCGCGAAATCTAATGCTGCACGGTCAACGCCTGTTTGACCACCGGAAATGATTTTTATATTGTATAAATGGTTCATGAAATTATAATAGACTATAAATATAAAAAAAAAGCCTGAAATAACTCAGGCTTTTTTTCAATCTATTTTATGAAAAACAACATCTTTATATGGTTGGTTGGATAACTACCATCGAATCATAAGCTTTATAGTTATCTGTCGGTAAATATTGCTGGAATGATTTATCTAATAAGAATGAGTTAGGATGATCTTCTAAATTCAGAATCCAATAAAAGTTATTTTCTTTATCTTTAATTATACAATAAACATCATTCATACTGATTTCGATTTCCCTGTTTGTTTTATCTAAAAAGTTTTCCATCTGCTAATTATTTTATCATTCTTGTAAATAAATATTATAGTACTATAACGCTCTCAAAAATTGTACTAATATATAAGTGTCAGGAAATCAGGCATCATTATTAAATGCAAATTCTCAAAATTGGAAAAATCGTATTTAACAGGGAATTGGTTAAATTGGGTAAATGTGGTAAATAAGGTGAAATGAAACAATGAAACAATTGAACAATATATTTTATTAATTTTGCATCGGTAAAAATCAGAAGAAAATGTTTGAAGGCTTATCAGAAAAATTAGAACGCTCGTTTAAAATTTTAAAAGGGCATGGACATATTACAGAGATCAATGTTGCAGAAACATTGAAAGAGGTGAGAAAAGCCTTACTCGATGCAGATGTCAGTTATAAAATTGCCAAACAATTCACTGAGCAGATTAAAGAAAAGGCGCTCGGTGAAAAAATTCTCACTTCAGTTTCTCCGGGTCAACTGATGGTGAAAATCGTTCATGATGAACTTGCTGACCTGATGGGTGCCGAGTCAGTTGAATTAAATATAAAGGGGAATCCGGCAATAATCCTGATAGCCGGGTTACAGGGTTCGGGTAAAACTACTTTTTCAGCAAAGCTGGCTAATTTTCTAAAAAGTAAAAAGGGAAGAAATCCGATACTCGTTGCAGGCGACGTTTACCGTCCTGCCGCCATCAACCAGTTAAAGGTTCTCGGTGAGCAGATTGGTATAAAAGTTTATACGGAAGAAGACAATAAAAAGCCTGTAAAAATTGCGAAGAATGCAATAGCCCATGCAAAGGAATCCGGGTATAATGTTGTTATCATCGATACAGCCGGTCGTTTAGCGATTGATGAGGATATGATGAATGAGATCGCCGCTATTAAACAAGCCGTAAATCCGCAAGAGACCTTATTTGTGGTTGACTCAATGACAGGTCAGGATGCTGTGAATACGGCAAAGGCATTTAATGACCGCCTGGATTATGAAGGGGTTGTTTTAACTAAGTTGGATGGTGATACGCGTGGTGGTGCCGCCCTTACAGTTAAGGCTGTGGTAGATAAGCCGATAAAATTTGTTGGTATCGGTGAGAAAATGGATGAGATTGACGTATTCCATCCAAGTCGTATGGCTGATCGTATTCTGGGGATGGGAGATATAGTTTCTTTAGTTGAACGTGCTCAGGAACAATATGATGTTGAGGAAGCCAGGAAGTTACAGAAAAAGATTGCCAAGAATCAATTTAACTTTAACGACTTCCTGAACCAGATCAAACAGATAAAGAAAATGGGTAATGTTAAAGACCTGATGGGGATGATTCCGGGAATGGGAAAAGCATTGAAAAATATGGATATCGATGATGATGCTTTCAAAGGAATTGAAGCTATTATTCATTCGATGACTCCCGATGAGAGAGAAAATCCGAAAGTCCTGAACGGAAGCCGCAGGAGGAGGATTGCTATTGGCAGCGGTAACGACATTCAGGAAGTGAATCAATTGATCAAACAATTTTCAGAAACACAGAAAATGATGAAGATGATGAGCGGAGGTAAAGGAAAGAATTTAATGAAAGCAATGGGACAAGCCAGAAATATGCGAAGAGGGATGGCAGGAAGATAAATTGATTTTAGATTTACGATTTTAGATTTGTGATTTTAGTTCATTTTAAATATTTTAGTCATTTACCATGAAAATCATAGACGGAAAAGAAACTGCTCAACAAATAAAAGATGAGATTGCCGCTGAGATCGCAGCCATGTTCGATAGGGGAGAACAGTGTCCGCATTTGGTAGCTGTTTTGGTAGGAGAAGACCCAGCCAGTCAGACGTATGTAAGGAATAAGGAAAAATCCTGTGCACAGGTTGGGATTATTTCTTCTGTGTATAAATATCCCGAATCAATCAGTGAAAAGGAATTGCTTGATGTTGTTGATTTTATTAATAATGATGATGAAATTGACGGATTGATAGTTCAGCTTCCTCTTCCAAAGCATATTTCCGAAAAAAAGATAATTGAAAAAATTAATCCTGCAAAGGACGTTGATGGCTTTCATCCGCTGAATGTAGGAAAGATGGCATTAAACCTGCCGACTTATTTGCCGGCAACGCCTTACGGAATTTTACAATTGATCGAACGATACAACATTGAAACCGAAGGTAAGAGTTGTGTGGTTTTGGGCAGGAGTCATATAGTAGGCTCTCCGATTAGTATTTTGCTTTCACGAAAAGCTTATCCCGGAAATTGTACGGTAACGGTTTGCCATAGCCGGACGAAGAACCTGAAACAAATTGCTGAAAGCGCAGATATTTTAATCGTTGCCATGGGGCAACCCCAATTCGTTACAGAAGATATGGTGAAAAAAGATGCTGTTGTAATTGATGTGGGGATTCACCGTGTGCCATCAGATAAAACAAAATCAGGTTTCAGATTGGTGGGTGATGTATTGTTTGATGAGGTGTCGAAAAAAGCAGGTTATATCACACCCGTTCCCGGGGGCGTTGGACCTATGACAATTGTTTCACTGTTAATGAACACACTTAAAGCGGCGAAGAAAGAAGTTTACTCGTAAATTAACTTTGATACAATAAAAGTTAGAAGTAAGTTATCTTCAATTAATTTTTATAATTTTGGTATTTGAAATAATATAAAAAAATGGGACAATATATCATTGATATACAAAATAGAGAAAAAGAATCAGTTTTAATAGAATTTCTTAAACAAATAGATTTTATTAAAATCTGGAAAAAATCAAAAATTGATGAAATGGATTTAATTTCAAAGGATATTTTTGAGACGGTTAAAGATTTAAGAAATGAAAATACAACTACATGGAAAAACAAAACTGTTTCATTAAGTAATGACTGATTTTAAAATTACCCAAACCAGACTTTTTGAGAAACTAATAAAGAAACTTTCAAAAAGATACATAAATATTGAAAGCGACATTGATTTATTTATTGATACCTTAAAAACCAGCAAGGATCTGGGAATTCCACTCGGAAAGAATCTTTTCAAAGTAAGAATAAAAAATTCGGATATAACAAAAGGAAAAAGTGCAGGATATAGATTGATTTCTTATTTAAATTTTGTAAAAAAGGAAATTACATTTATCTATATATACTCAAAAAGTGATTTAAAAAGCATCAGCGAGAAGGAAATAGATATAATAGTAACTAAAACTATAATTCAATCGGAATAATAAGCACGTGAAGATTAGCTATATAAAATACACATAAAAATAAACTATTATGAAAATGTATTTAAACAAATTCTTACCAGGTATTCTTTTTGTATGCTTTTTATCCTTTACTGAATTATCCGGTCAGAATTTCAGAGAGCTTTACACAATAATAGATTACCCTGTAATACCGGAAATCTATTCTAATCTTCCCGAAAAAGTTAATGAAACTTCCGGTTTGATCTATTATAGTGGAAGTTTATGGACATTTAACGACAGCGGCGGCAAACCTGAATTATATAAGATCAATAAAGAAAGCGGAAAAATCGATCAAAAAGTTTTCCTGAAAAATGCTGAAAATTATGACTGGGAGGATATTACGCAGGATGATGAATATATTTATATCGGCGATTTCGGTAATAACAGGGGAAACCGAAAAGACCTAAAAATTTATAAAATCGCAAAAAAAGACATTAGTGCAAAGAAAAAGGTAGAGGTGGAAGCAGAAGTTATTGAGTTTGTATATAATGACCAGACTTCTTTTGAGATTGAAAATCGAAAAAACAACTTCGACTGTGAGTCGCTGATCAGTTATGGAGACTCGTTAATTATTTTTTCAAAGAATTGGGTTAACGGTAAAACCCGAATGTATAAATTGCCTAAGGTGCCTGGAAAATATAAGCTCGATCCGGTTGATTCTTTTGATGTTGATGGTTTGGTAACCGGCGCTGATTATAATGCCAAAACAAAAGAGTTGATACTTGTAGGATACAAAGATTATTTGCCATTTATGTTCTTATTTCAGGGATTTAAGGGTCAAAGCCTGAATACGGGTCAGGTTTACAGGATTAATTTCCGGCGGATGAAAAATGCACAAACAGAAGGCATAATCTGGCTAAATGATGAAACCATTGTGTTTTCAGCCGAACAGACTTCGGAATTCCCGCAAGCAGCTTATGAGTTCAAAATCAGGGAAGTTTTTAAATTGATTGAAAAATAAGTAACTGAAATTATCTCTGCGTCTCTGTGCCTCTGCGTTGAAATATTTACAAATGACTAAATGACCAATAACCAACGAAGTGAAGCGAGCCAGTATGGATGACAAATTATTAGATAAAGGTCTTGCCTTGCCTATTATGGAAGATTTTTACTCTATCCAGGGTGAAGGATTTCATACTGGAAAGCCGGCGTATTTCACTCGTATAGGCGGATGCGATGTCGGATGCAGTTGGTGTGATGTTAAGGAATCCTGGAACGCATCTTTATGGCCATTAACGAGAACTGATGATATTATCAAACGCATTGAATCTTGCTCTGCAAAAGCAGTTGTGGTTACAGGTGGCGAACCGCTAATGTATAATCTGGATTATTTTTGCTCTGAGCTTAAAAAAAGAAATTTTAAAACTTTTCTCGAAACCTCCGGCTCTCACTCCCTGACCGGTATATGGGATTGGATATGCCTTTCACCTAAAAAATATAGTCCGCCACTAAAGGAAATTTATACCAAAGCTGATGAATTAAAAGTTATTATTCAAACGAAAGGCGATTTTGACTGGGCAGAAAAAAATGCAGAGATGGTAAAAAAAAATTGCCTGTTATTTCTTCAACCCGAATGGAGCAAACGGGATATTATTATATCCGAAATAGTTAAATATGTCAAGGCAAATCCGAAGTGGAGAATTTCTTTACAATCGCATAAATATATAGGAATTCCCTAAAAAGAAATTCTTTGCGTCTTTGCGTGAAATTTTAAACAGATGAAAATCGAAAAAATAAAATACATAATAATCTCATTTTTTTTTGTTTCAGTATTTTTAAATATAAGTGCGCAGGAAGAACTCTCTAGCAAATCAAAAAAAGCGAAGAAAGCGTATATAAATGGTGAGGAATTTTTACGATTACATAATTACTTGCAAGCTGAAAAACATTTTCTTAATGCCGTTGATGAAGACCCCGGTTTTTACGAAGCATATATGCTGCTCGGTGAAATATACGAGCAAACAAAAAAAGATACGGATGCTGTTGTTGTGTATAGAAAAGCCGTTGCAATAAATCCCGACCGCTTTCCCGGTGCATTTTTTCTTTTGGCAAATATTGAATATAAAAATGGCTGGTACAAAGATGCTTTGGAGCATTATATTGCCTATTTGGAATACCCGAAGATTCATAATGAGAATAGGGTGAATTCGGAGAAACGACTGCAAAATTGTGAGTTTGCTATGGAATCAATGGCAAATCCAGTTCCTTTCAATCCTGCAAACCTGGGCGAAAATATTAACTCTGACCGCGATGAATACTTTCCATGTATTACTGCGGATAACCAGACATTGCTTTTTACAAGGTTGTTGCAGGATTCACGGTCTTATACCGGAAGACAGGAAGATTTTTTTATAAGCCATAACAAGGATAGTGCATGGCAGTTAGCTTATAATATCGGCGAACCCATAAATACAATTCAAAATGAAGGCGCTCCTTCACTTTCGGCAGATGGCAATATTTTAATATTCACAGCTTGCGAAAGTATTGATGGTTATGGTACGAACCGAAAAGGATTCGGCAGATGCGATTTATTTGCTTCAAAACGCATGGGCAATAAGTGGTCAGTTCCGTATAATCTTGAGGAACCGGTAAATTCAAGGCAGTGGGAATCGCAACCGTCATTTTCGTCTGATGGGAAAACACTTTATTTTGTAAGTAACAGGCATAATAATTATGATATCTGGGTTTCAATGGTAAACGAAAACGGCGAATGGTCGGTGCCAGAGAAGCTCGGTGCTAATATTAACACAGATAATTATGAAGGCTCTGTTTTTATCCATCCCGATAATCAGACGCTCTATTTTTCATCGGATGGACATGTGGGAATGGGAGGGCTTGATATTTATGTTTCGAAAAAGGATAGTACGGGTAAATGGGGAAAGCCCATGAATCTCGGATATCCTATTAACACTTTTAAAGATGAAAACAGTATTCTTATCAGCGCCGATGGGGAACTTGCGATGTTTGCATCGGACAGAGAGGGCGGTTTTGGAGGGTTGGATTTATATGGTTTTGAATTGTATGAAGAAGTCCGTCCTGAAAAAGTTACGTACATAAAAGGGGTTGTATTTGATAATGAAACCGGTAAGAAATTAGAAGCTCGTTTTGAGTTGATTGATCTTGCCACAGGTAATATTGCGGTAACATCTTTTTCTAATAAAGGCACTGGGGAATTCCTGGTATGTTTACCTGCAAATCATGATTATGCTTTGAATGTATCAAAAGAAGGCTATTTATTTTATTCTGAAAATTTTAACCTTTCGGGAGAAAAGCCGTTAACTGACCCTGTTTTAAAAGATGTGCCGCTAAAACCCCTAAAATCAGGGGAGAAGGTGATTTTAAAAAATATCTTCTTTGAGACTGATAAATATGATTTAAAGAAGACATCTGAAATTGAACTTCAAAAGCTGATTGAGTTATTAAATAAAAATCCGGGAATAAAAATTGAAATCAGCGGGCATACCGATAATGTAGGCACAACTGAATATAATCTTGAACTATCCCAAAACAGAGCAAAAGCCGTTTACGATTATCTATCTGAAAACGGAATAGATACTAATATGCTTACCTACAAAGGCTATGGCGAATCTCAGCCGGTTGATACTAATGATACGGAAGAAGGCAGGGCTAATAACAGGCGGACAGAGTTTAAGGTGGTTGAGTGATTAATTTTTGCATTCGTCTGACCACTGTCCTGTGCGTTTGCCTTGTGCGAAGTGGTCTGACGAATAAGTGAAAAAATAAAAACGATATTTTAACCTTTGTGTATCTTAGTGCCTCTGTGCCTAAAAAAAATTTTAACATTAAATTTCAATTTTCACATTCCAAATAAATATCTTTGCCTTTTAATTTTAAAAAGCATGATTATGAAAAAATTCCTTTCCCTGTTCATATTAATTTATATCTTTCACTTACCGTCAAAGGCTGACGAGGGTATGTGGATTCCCATGTTGTTAGGAGAGTTGAACGAAGCCGAAATGCAGGCAATGGGAATGCGCATTACTGCCGATGATATTTACAATATTAACCATTCGAGTCTGAAAGATGCCATTGCGATTTTTGGCAGGGGCTGTACTGCTGAAATCGTTTCGGAAGACGGCTTAATCCTTACAAACCATCACTGCGGGTATGGCATAATTCAGAAGCACTCATCACTCGAACACGATTACCTTACTGACGGCTTCTGGGCAATGGACCACTCGGAAGAACTTCCCAATCCCGGATTGACTGTAACTTTCCTAATCAGGATGGAAGAAATTACCGACCAGGTGCTTGAAGGGATTGAAGCTAACATGACCGAAGCCGAAAGAAGAGAAATCATTAGTGTAAACATAGATTCAATCGAGGTAAAAGCTGTTAAGGATACACATTACAAAGCTAAGGTCAAACCATTTTTTCAGGGAAATCAATATTTCCTTTTTATCAATGAAGTTTTTGAAGATGTTAGATTGGTTGGCGCTCCGCCTTCAAATATTGGTAAATTCGGTGGCGACACCGACAACTGGATGTGGCCCCGTCATACAGGTGATTTTTCTGTCTTCAGAATTTATGCAGATACGAATAACCAACCTGCAAAATACTCGGAAGACAATGTCCCTTATAAACCGAAAGAACATCTTGCTATTTCTATTAAAGGCGTTGAAGAAGGCGACTTTACATTTATTTTCGGTTATCCGGGAAGCACAGAACAGTACATCCCTTCTTATGCAGTGGAAATGATAACGAATGTTGTGAATCCTGTTCGTATTAAGATGCGGGATAAGCGTTTGCAGATATTCAAAAAAGCTATGAACCAAAGTCCTGAAGTACGGATTCAATATGCTGTTAAACAATCTCGTATTGCTAATGGCTGGAAAAAATGGATTGGAGAAAACCGCGGTATTAAAAGACTGAATTCCATTGAGAAAAAACAGGAAATGGAAGCTGAGTTCGTAAAATGGGCAAATTCTTCGGATGAATTGCAAAAGAAGTACGGGCAGCTTTTAAATGAGTTTGAAAATGTTTACAAAGAGCTTGCCCCGTTAAACTATAATATTGCATATTTGTTCGAAGCCGGTTTTGGTGTTGAGATTATCAGGTATGCACGATCATTCGACAGATTGGTACAATTGAGCGAGGATAAAGAAACCGAACAGGAGGAAATAGATGAATTGGTTGAAAAGCTGAAAAATTCGGCGGAATCACATTTTAAAAATTATCAACTGTTTATTGATAAGGAAGTTTTTACGGCTATGATGAGTTCGTACTATAATAATATGGATAAAAATGATATGCCTGAGATTATTATCAGCATGTACGATAAATACAAAGGCGATTTTGAAAAGATGGCAGACGAAATTTTTGATAAATCCATATTTGGTTCCGAAGAAAAAATAAAAAATTTCCTTGAACATTATAAAAGGTCGAAATACAAAAAAATCGTTAAAGATCCTGTATGTAAAATTGCACAGGGGCTTTCTGAATATTACTATGGCAGTCTTATGCCAGGAATCAACAGCCTGAGAAATAAAACTGACAGCCTGATGAGGATTTATATGAGGGGTCAGATGGAAATGCAGCCTAAAAGAAAATTTTATCCCGATGCTAACTTTACATTGCGGGTGGCTTACGGCAATATAGAAAGCTACAAACCAGGTGATGCTGTTTCGTATAATTATTTTACTACACTTAAAGGGATTATGCAAAAGGAAGACCCGGATATTTACGATTATGTGGTTGAGGACGAATTGAAAGAATTATATAACAACAAAGATTATGGCAAATATGCAGATAAAGATGGCAGTATGCACGTTTGTTTTATTGCAAATAATCATACATCCGGAGGTAATTCGGGCAGTCCCGTATTGGATGCCGATGGCAACCTTATCGGTATAAATTTCGACCGGTGTTGGGAAGGTACTATGAGCGATATTGTTTTTGACCGGAGCCAGTGCCGGAACATTACTCTCGATATTCGTTATTGCTTGTTCATTATAGATAAATTTGCCGG
>JAIORT010000008.1 GCA_021107975.1 Bacteroidales bacterium
CCTTACTGCTGCCTCCCGTAGGAGTCTGGTCCGTGTCTCAGTACCAGTGTGGGGGGATATCCTCTCAGAACCCCTAGGCATCGTTGCCTTGGTGAGCCGTTACCTCACCAACAAGCTAATGCCACGCATGCCCATCTCTAACCGCCGGAGCTTTAATCCATCGAACATGTGATCAATGAATATTATGAGGTATTAATCCCGATTTCTCGGGGCTATTCCCCAGTTAGAGGTAAGTTGCATACGCGTTACGCACCCGTGCGCCGGTCGTCAGCACCACCGAAGCGGTCTGTTACCCCTCGACTTGCATGTATTAAGCCTGCCGCTAGCGTTCATCCTGAGCCAGGATCAAACTCTCCATTGTAAAAAGTACATTTAATGTCTCAAAGATTTACTATTTTTCATCCCGAACATTCGGGATGGATATTTGCTACTAGGCTTTACTTCAATTTTTTCAAAGAACTTTATTATTTTTATACTTAAATAATCATTTTTTCAAAACGGACTGCAAAGATACAATTAAAATATCTTATGCAACAAATATTTTTTCAACATTTTTAAAGAACGTTTTGTTGAAATGCGGGTGCAAAAGTAGAAATATTATTTTTATAAAATCAAACTTTTTTGTACTTTTTTTTATTTAAATATTAAGTGTTTAATTTTGAGTGAGTATGCATTGAAAAATTGTACTTTTGAAATCGCAAAAAAATAAAAATATCAATTTTTGAGTTATACTATGACTAATTATTTATTAAATAATATGAAAATGATTATGAAAAATGTATTAAACCGTAAAGGAATATTCATAGTTTTATTGTTGTTTGTTAGTTTAGCTGTTTATAGTCAGAATACTGAAGGTAACAGGGGAGCTTTTAAAGACAGATTGTTTACAGGAGGTGGACTTGGTTTGCAATTCGGAACCTGGTCAACCCTTGTTGATGTAACCCCGGTTATTGGATATTATTTAACTGATAATGTGGTATTAGGCTTAGGTGCAACTTATAAGTACTATAGGTATAAAAATGCATATTATGTTGTTTTTAATAATGGGGAGTCTAAATATTATGATCTTATAGCCAATATGGTTGGCGGAAGTATTTTTGCAAGATATTATTTCAAAAGTGATTTGATAAATATCTTTAACAATCTTTTTGCTCACGTTGAATACGAGTATCTGAATTATAAATACAACGATTATAGATTAAATGAGTCAGGTACTGATGTTAATACATATAAAATGACAACTGACATAAACAGCTTTTTTGTCGGAGGTGGATTAAGACAAATGGTTGGGGGCAGGTCATTCTTATATCTTATGGTTTTATGGAATTTGAATGATTCCTATTATTCTCCCTATTCCAATCCTGTTATCCGTATTGGGTTTAATGTGGGGATATAAAATATTATTCTTCAGGTATTTTTTTCAAAACATCCAACGTCAGATCCCAGAACTTCTTTACTGTGTCAATTTCAAGCCTTTCGTCAGGTGAATGAGCGCCCTTGATAGTAGGTCCATAAGAGATCATATCCATTTCGGGATATACGTCACCAATCAATCCACATTCCAATCCTGCATGAATTGCCAGAACTTTTGGTTCTTCATTAAATAGTTTTTGATACGAATTTCTTGTAATCTCAACTATTTGTGAATTTGGGTTTGGTGTCCATCCGGGATATCCGTCGGTATGTTCAACTTTAGCTCCGGCAAGATTGAAAACACTTGCCACCATATTACCAATATCATCTTTAGCAGTTTCAACTGAACTTCGCTGACTCGTGGTTATTATAATCTCCTTATCCAAGGTTTTAACCGAAGCCAGGTTAGTGGAGGTTTCAACAAAATTTGGTATCTCGGCAGACCAGGTGATTACACCGTGGGGGCAGGCATATATTGAGTTTAACAAATTATACTGTGTTTGTTTATTTATCAAAAAGTCTGGATTTTCAATCTTCTTATAGCTAATTTTTAAATCCGGTTCCGTGATTTTGTATTCTGATTTGGCAACTTTGGAAAACTCTTCTAAATAATTAATAAAATAATCTTCCTTTTCGGGAGGTAAGCAAATAACAGCATAAGCCTCGCGTGCAATGGCATTTCGCAAATTTCCCCCATCAAATTTTGAAAGCCTGAGATCATACTTAACGGATGAGTACCATAATATCCTGTTCAGTATTTTATTGGCATTTGCCATTCCTTTATGAATATCATCGCCTGAATGACCTCCAACCAAACCTGAAACAGTGATTTTATAAGCTATATAATTTTTAGGAACCTCTTCATTATTATATTTTATTTTTATTACCGTGTCTTTTCCGCCTGCACAACCGATAAAAAGTTCGCCATCGTCTTCCGAATCGAGATTTAATAAAATATTGCTTTTCAGAAAACCGGGTTTTAAACCGAAAGCACCTGTTAAACCTGTCTCTTCATCAATAGTAAACAGACATTCAATAGGTCCGTGCTTAATATTATCTGCTTCAAGAATAGCTAACTGGGCAGCTATTCCAATTCCATCGTCAGCGCCCAGGGTGGTTCCTTTTGCTTTAACCCAACCATTATCAATCCAGGTATCAATCGGGTCATTGTTAAAATCATGATCCACATCGTTGTTTTTTTCACAAACCATATCAATATGGCTTTGCAGCACAACTGATTTTATATTCTCCATTCCTTTTACGGCAGGTTTTCGGATCAGAACATTACCTATTTCATCTTGTATGGTTTCAAGATTATTTTTTTTACCAAAATCGAGGAGATACTTAATTATTTTATCTTCTTTTTTTGAGGGTCTGGGAATTTTCAATATTTCAGCAAAATAGAACCAGAGTCTTTCGGGTTGTAATTTTAATATATCTTCGTTCATGATTAATTGTAGATTAGGATTCATAAAACAGCAAAAGTAAAATTTTATCTGTTAAAATTAAATACCAGGTGATTTATTTATGATATACTAATGCTGAACAGAAATACAAAAAATTTAAAAGTATGTTCAGCACGCATAACTACTTTCCAACCTATAGTTGGTGCGTAGTATAAACAGCTGTGCTTCGCAAACGTACGAGAATTAGTATATTTGCCCGGATAAATGTACTTGTGATGGTTAAAGCAAAAATTCTAAAATCTTTTGTAGCAGAAGTATTTGAAAAAATGGGATGTTACCAGGCAGATGCTGAACAGGCAGCGGATATTCTGGTTCGCGCTGAATTACGCGGGATAAACACACATGGCGTAGTCAGGTTAATTGAATATTTTAATTTATGGAAGAATAACAGGGTAAAGGTTAAGCCCGATATTAAGATTCTTTATGAAACACTTAGTACGGCTTTAATGGATGGTGATAAGGGATTCGGGCTTATTGTAGCGCCCAGGGCAATGAAACTGGCAATTGAGAAAGCGAAGAAAGCCGGAACTGGCTGGGTGTCGGTTCGTAATTCGTATCATTACGGTATTGCTGGATATTATGCAATGATGGCACTTGAAAAAAATATGATAGGTATCTCGATGACTAATGCGAATCCTTTGGTTGCTCCAACCTATTCAAAAAATCCTTTTTTAGGAACCAATCCAATTGCTGTTGCTATTCCGGCAGGAAAAGAATTTCCTTTTGTAGCTGATTTTGCAACTGCGCCAATTTCGAGGGGCAAACTTGACAAACTGTACCAAAATAACGAGAAAGCTCCCGAAGGTTTATTACAGGACAGAAATGGAAAGGACACAACATACACGAATATTTTAACAGAAGGAGGTTCAATTAAAACCCTGGGCGGAGACAAAGATCATGGAGGGCATAAAGGATATTGTTTAAGTGCAATGGTAGATATTTTATCGGCTGTTTTATCAGGGGCAAATTTTGGCCCGTTAGTAGTTCCAACATTGAGTTATTTACCTGGTTCCGAAAAAAAAGAAGACAAAGGTATAGGTCATTTTTTCGGAGCAATCAGAATTGATGCGTTTCGTCCGGCTGATGAATTTAAGGATTATATGGATTCATGGATTCGGGAATTCAGAAAAGCCAAACCTGTTAATAGCCAGGAAGCAGTGCTGGTACCCGGTGACCCCGAAAGGTTATCGGAAGAAAGAATATCAAAAACAGGTATTGAAATACCTGTTAATATTAAAGAGCAATTAAATAATATTGCAGGTGATCTTAATATCAGGGCACTGTTCTATTAAACTGTCAAAGTTTTATCAGAAAGATTCGATTTCGAAATTAATTGGAATTCTTACCCATACACTTACAGGCTTTTTTTGATATTTACCTGGCTTAAACTTCACCTTTTTAATAGCTTTAATAGCTGCATCGTCTAATTCAGGTATGCTTTTTACTACTTCTACTTCTTTAACAGAACCTGTTTTACTTATTAAAATTTTCAACAATACTTTTCCTTCAATCCCATTTTGTTTTGCTTTCGGCGGATAATCTATTTTTATACTTGAAAGCAATTTTGGCGCCTCATCATAAGGTGTGAAATTAGTAGCAGGAATTTTTTCCTGTATCGGCATAATCATTGTCGCAGAAACAAATCCCCATGTATTTTTATGTTTTACAACCCATACAGCTTCTCTTCGAAGATATTTATAGGTTTCCACAGTAGTACCTTTAGGAATTATTTTCAGGAGATCAGATGAAGCAGATGGCTCAGAACTCATTGACGCATCACAAAGTGTTTTAGCTTTCTTCACCTTTTTAGCGTCTATTTCATATAGCTCAATAAAATTTATTTCTTCAATAGTAGCTTCCTCTTGTATTGGTGGCATGACAACGTCACTGGTTGCCATATCATCTGTTTCTGTGTTCTGAGAAATCAGATTGGTGCTCAAAAACAGAACCGAACATAACACGTAAATTGTAGATTTTCTCATACTTTAAATATTTTTAATAATTAGTCCATGAGTTTATACTGGAATAAAATATTTTTGTTCCTAAAAAGTTATTTTTTTTGCGATAAAAAGCAAGCCGGACAATATTACGGGCTGATAATCAAGCCAATAGGAGATAAAATATTTTTAAGCACTAAGGTGCTTTAAATCGGAAATGGTTTTCTGTGGATCATCTGAAGAAAAAATACTGTTACCGGCAACTAAAATATCAGCTCCGGCTTTAAAGAGTTTTGCGGCATTTGATTTATCCACACCCCCGTCCACTTCAATCAGGATTTCAGCATTGAACTTTAATATCAATTCTTTTAACTGCCTGATTTTTTTATAAGTGTTTTCAATGAAGTTCTGAGCGCCAAAACCCGGGTTAACCGACATGATAAGCACCATATCAATATCAAACAAAACATCCTCCAATATTGATATATTTGTATGTGGATTGAGGGCTACGCCTGCTTTCATGCCCAAATCTTTTATTGCATGAACCGAACGGTGTAAATGTGTACAGGCTTCGTAATGAATGCTTAAAATTTCTGCACCATACTTCCTGAACTGTTCAAAATAACGATCCGGGTCAATAATCATCAAATGAACATCAAGGGGCTTTTTTGCATATTTTTTTATATATTTAATCACTGGAAATCCAAACGAAATATTCGGGACAAATACTCCATCCATTATATCAAGATGAAGCCAATCGGCTTGGCTGCGGTTTACCATTTCAATATCTTCAATAAGATTGCCGAAATTAGCTGAGAGCAACGATGGAGCAATTAATTTGACCATACATTAAAATTTTATCTGTTTAGGATTTAATTAGTGCCCACCCACAAAGTCTATAATTAAAATATTTTTGACACTAATTGCACTAATTTTCACTCCCGATAGATATCGGGATTAATTCGTGCAAATTGGTCCCGAAAGCTTTCGGGATTCGTGTCTTTTTATAAGCTTATCAGTTATGAATTATTTTTCGGGTGTAAATGTAAGAAGAATTTTTATCCAAGATAAGTTTTTAGCAACTTACTTCTCGAAGTTTGTTTTAATCGTAAAATAGCTCTTTCCTTCACTTGTCTCACTCGTTCCCTTGAGAGTTTATATTTTTCTGCAATTTCTTCAAGTGACCAGGGAACTTTGCAATTTAAACCAAAATATAACCTCAGGACATCAGCTTCCCTTTTTGTCAGCGTTGAAATTGCTCTTTCTATTTCAATTTTTAGTGAGTCATAAATAAGCCCGGTTTCAGGAGTTGAAAAATCCTCACTCGACAACACGTCGTACATATTATTATTATCATCCGGCATGAGAGGAGCATCCATTGAAACATGTCTGCCGGTGCTTTTCATTGAAACATAAATATCTTTTTCGTCTATCTCTAACAGATTTGCAATTTCCTTAGAATTTGGTTCCCGCTCATATTCCTGTTCGAGTTGTACACTGGCTTTGTTTATTTTATTTATTATCCCAATCCTGTTAAGAGGAAGCCTGACAATTCTTGATTGTTCAGCTAATGCTTGTAATATGGATTGACGAATCCACCAAACGGCATAAGAAATAAATTTAAATCCCCTGGTTTCATCAAAAAGTTTTACTGCCTTAATTAATCCAAGATTACCCTCATTAATAAGATCTTGCAGGTTTAATCCCTGGTTTTGATACTGCTTTGATACTGAAACTACAAACCGAAGGTTTGCATTGGTTAATTTTTCTAAAGCTCTCCTATCACCTTGTTTGATTTTTTGTGCAAGATTTACTTCTTCATCTGCTGTAATAAGATCAACTTTACCAATTTCTTGCAGGTATTTCTCAAGCGCTGTAGTATCCCTGTTTGTTACCTGTTTGATAATTTTAAGTTGTCTCATAATAAAAAATCTAAAATAAAAAATCCCGAAAAACTAAGAAAAATTGTTCTTCGGGAAATTTTACGAAATGAACTGTGTAAAGGTTTCAAAAATTATTTTTGCTCAGGCTTAGGAAGCAAGACTTTTCTTGAGAGTTTTAATTTTCCTGACCTGCCGTCAATTTCAATTATTTTAACTTTGACTTTGTCACCTGTTTTCAAAACCTGTTCAACATCCCTGATGTGTTTCCAATCAATTTCTGAAATATGAAGCAAGCCTTCCTTTTTTGGTAAAATCTCGACAAATGCTCCGAAATTCGTGATATTTTTAACTGTACCGAGATAAACCTCCCCAACTTCGGGAATAGTAGTAATTTCTTTAATCCTGTTTTTAGCCGCATCAAATGAATCTTTGTTGGTGCAGATTATATCTATAATTCCAAATTCTCCCTCTTCTTCAATAACGATAGTCGAATTGGTCTCATTCTGTATTTCCTGAATTACTTTGCCTCCAGGACCAATAATGGCGCCAATAAACTCTTTTGAAATTATCATTCTTTCTATTCTCGGCACATGAGGTTTATAATCTTCTCTGGGTTCTTTAATGGTTTTTTCCATTTCGCCGAGTATATGTATTCTGCCGGCTTTTGCTTGTTCCAATGCTTCTTTTAAAATTTCGGAAGATAAGCCTTCCACTTTGATATCCATCTGGCAGGCAGTAATTCCATCTCTTGTCCCTGTAATTTTAAAATCCATATCGCCAAGGTGATCTTCATCGCCAAGAATATCGGAAAGGACAGCATATTTATCAGAGTCTTTATCGGTAATCAATCCCATAGCAATTCCTGAAACAGGTTTTTTAATTTTAACCCCCGCATCCATCAAGGCTAAATTACCTGCGCAAACTGTTGCCATTGATGACGAGCCATTGGATTCAAGAATATCGGAAACAATTCTTACGGTATAAGGATTATCCTCCTTTGAGGGCATTACAAATTTTAAGGCTCTTAATGCGAGGTTTCCATGACCAACTTCTCTTCGGCTGGTTCCCCTTAAAAATCTTGCTTCGCCGGTTGAGAATGGCGGAAAATTGTAATGCAAAATAAAAGTGCTTTTTCCTTCGATCACAGCACCGTCAATAGTCTGCTCATCTAATTTGGTTCCGAGTGTAACTGTAGTAAGCGATTGTGTTTCACCCCTGGTAAATATTGCAGAACCATGAGCGGTAGGAAGATAATCAATCTCTGTCCAGATAGGTCTGATTTCGTCCATCTTTCTGCCATCCAGCCTAATTCTCTCATCGAGAATCATACGGCGCATAGCCTCTTTCTCGACATCATGGTAGTACCTGTCAATCATCGAAGCCTTTTCTTCCTGTTCTTCTTCCGATAATGTTTCAATAAACTCCTGTTTTATTTGTTCAAATGTATCCAATCTTTCATGCTTAGATGTACCTTTTTTAGCAACAGCATAAATTTTATCGTAAGTTACTTCATTAATTTTTTCTTTAAGATCATTATCATTTTCTTCGTGGCAGTATTCTCTTTTGCTCGTTGATCCAGCCATTTCAGCTAATTCAAGTTGAGCCTTACATTGTTCCTTAATGGCATCATGGGCAAATTTAATAGCCTCAAGCATGTCATTTTCTGATATTTCTTTCATTTCACCCTCAACCATAACAATATTGTCAATGGTAGCGGCTACTATTATATCAATATCGGCGTTTTCGATATCAGCAACAGAAGGATTGATAATGAATTTGCCGTCAATTCTTCCAACTCTTACTTCAGATATTGGTCCGTTAAAAGGAATATCTGAAACTGATAAGGCAGATGATGCTGCCAGAGCAGCCAATGCATCGGGCATGGTGTTTTTATCGCCGGAGATCAGTGAAATAATAACCTGTATTTCGGCATGATAATTATCGGGGAAAAGTGGGCGCAGTGCGCGGTCAACCAGGCGGGCAATTATAATTTCATGTTCCGATGGTCTGGCTTCACGTTTAAAAAACCCTCCGGGAAACCTGCCGGTTGCAGCATATTTTTCCTGGTAATCGACAGATAAAGGGAGAAAGCTCACATTTTCTCTAGGCTCTTTATTGGATACAACAGTAGCAAGAAGCATGGTATCCCCCATTTTTACGACAACAGAGCCATCAGCTTGTGTGGCAAGTTTGCCTGTTTCAATAATTACTTCCCTGCCATCGGCAAGTGTAAAAGATTTTGTTATACTATTTTTACTCATTATATTAACGTATTTTTATTTATATAAAAAAAGGCAATTTTGAATTGCCTTCTTTATTATTTGCAAATTTATTTTAACGGATTAAATTTATTTTCTTAATCCAAGTTTCTTTATAATTGCCCTGTATCTTTCGATGTCTTTACGTTTAAGATAATCAAGCAATTTTCTTCTCTTGCCAACCAATCTTACTAAAGATCGTTCAGTGGCAAGGTCTTTCTTGTTAATTTTAAGATGTCCGGTAAGGTGCTTGATTCTGTATGTAAACAAAGCAATTTGTCCTTCTGAAGAACCGGTGTCAAATTCAGATTTCCCATATTCTTTAAAAAATTCTTTTTTCTTTTCTGCTACAAGATACATGTTTACGTATTTAATATAAGTTAAAATTTCAGGGGTGCAAAATTAGAATAAACTTTTTAATTAGCAAATAAATACATGCTAATTTTTACAAGCAAGGTGAAAAATGCGGGTTTACCAATTATAATATTGTAATTATATCTGGTCAAATTGTATGAAGTTTGATTAACTTCGAAACAAACACCGTTTTCCAGAAAAAAAAGACCGGTTTATTCGAACCGGTCTCTTGTTTGTTTAGCTTCTTTAATATAATAATTCCGGAAACTTACAACTTAAATGTTATACCTAATGGAAACCAAACGTCAACGGGTTCACCGTTAAGTTCAGCAGGTTTAAATTTATATTGCATTGCAGCATTTTTTGCCGCATTGTTCAATTCAGGTATGCCCTGTAAAATAACTGCCTCGCTTACACTACCGGATTTATTTATAAAAACTTTAAGGATAACCTTTCCTTCAATTTTATTTTTTCTTGCATCCTTAGGGTATGTTGGTTTAACATAAGTTTTTAGTTTAGGTTTGGTGTCATACTCCGATCCTTTTATTTCAGTGGTGTTGCTTGTAACCAAAATTGATTCAGTACCCAAAAACCCAAATACCTCATTGTATCTTACAACCCAGCATACTTTATCAGGTAAATAGTTGAATACTTCTAAATTTGTACCGTTTGGAATCATGGTTTTTGTTTCGGAGGTTTTATCAGGTTTCGATCTTAGATATACATCATTTAAAGTTTTTCCTGATTTTTTATCCTTGATATTAATATTATATGTTTTAATTAATCGTTTTTCTTTAATTCTGTTTAGTGAATCCTGAATCTTCTGTAATTGGTATTCAATATCATCTAAGTCTTCCTGGTTTATTTTACCAGTATCATTTTCTTGTGAAAATGCCATAAAATACAAGAACAAGGAAAACAATCCGGTAGTGAGTATTTTCTTCAACATGATTTTATAGAATTAAAGTTTAAAAAAGTAAAATTAAGCAATTTTTTTAGAAGTCAACAACTGTTTCGATAACAAATCCATCATTTTTCAGATCCTTATATTTTTCAGTTTGATACAAATAAGCTGCTTTGAATATCCAGTGTTTCATCGGAGAAAATCTTATTCCTGCCCAAATCACCCGCCTGTCGCCTCTATCCATAGCATCTTCTTTCCAGGGGTCCATTTCCTCGTACCTCACAACTGGCTCTATGTAATGGATTTTTGTATCAACAAAAAACTTATAACCCGCCGAAATATACCATGAATATTGTGTTACTTGTTTATCTCCAATATTTTTATTATCAAAAATTATTCCGTCAACATCTGTAAAGGTTGGCATATTAAAATTTGAATCGGGTACTTGAACCATGATTTGAGCGTATTCTGCTGCAACGGTTAATCTGTCGCCGCCATATAACAAATGTGCGAAAAGATAATCGGCATTGTATTTATCGTCAACATCATATTTTCCGGTCATATATGAGCCTCCGAATTCAAAGTTTTCGATTGGAGAAAACGCAAGTCTGGCTGCAATATGTTTTGATTTGTTATTATCCCATGGTTGGCGTGCTTTACTATGAAAATTTTCGAACATATAACCCTGTTCATTAGGTATCATATGAGTTTCAAGGTAGTGTGCTCCATTATGTTGATCGCCAGGTCCATTTATTAAAGAAATATCAGCAAATAATTTCATATTTTCGCCCAAAGGAATAGTTCCATGAAGATGTATGCCGGCATCCCACCATCCGGTCGCTCTTAAAATTTGGTAATAGGCATAAGGCGCTAAGGCAAAAAGCCTGTATTTAGAGGTAGGATAATATACTTTATCCTGAAGACCAATACAAGGGAAATCCCTGCCGAGAATCATTCTGAAATATTTATTGGGAGTCCAAACCGCACGAAGACGCGTTACTTTAAATTCTCCTTTTTGTCCTTTGTACAGTTCAAACTCAGCTTCTGCGAATAATGTCTTCGATACATATCCGCTGATACTTACATAGCCACTATAGCTGATAAATAGTGGATGCCCCGACATAGAACCACCAACATTTGCGTATTTACCCAAATATTGTTCTTCAAAGTTCCATAAAGCACTTGTCAAGTAAACGTGTGTTTCGATACGGGCATCTTTACTACCATAATCCAGTTCAACCTCGATTATATCGTCGAGATAAATTTCCTGTGATTGTCCGTTTATTGCAATCATACTGAAAAACAGAATTGCAATTGCGTTAATTGGAATGAATGTAAAAATTTTCATGCGTCAGATTTTTTAGTTAATAAATAAATTATCTATAACAAAATTAATAATAAAGATATATATGTGAATTGGTTGTTTCTCGTGATTATTTTTACGGAGAATAGCAAAAATAGTTACAAGTCACCGTTAAGCGATGGGTACAAAAAGAAGATAAAACAACCGTATAGTGGATTTTAAAACATTTGTAATAAAGTAACCGTGCGGTTTATATAGGTGTTAAATTTGTTGTTCTTTATCTGAAAAGATAAACAGATAATACGGAAATATTTTTTTTCTTAAACTTTGAACTTTCTACTTTAGTCGGTATATTGTTTAATTTTAATATAGTCGATATTTGCATTTACATTCCCCATGCCATATCCAGCCCAGCTATTTCTATACCTGATCATATCGTTTTCGAAATGAACATATTTATTATTTAGATAGTATTTTAGCTTTGAACCTGTTTTAATTATTTTTAATGTGTTGAAATTATTTTTTTTATAGTTGTCTGCTTTAATCCAGACATCAGATTCCGGATTATAACCATCCCAGCCTGAATAACCATAAGGATTTTCGTACCCTACTGCTTGAGTTTTAGAACCATAATTGTACCGACCTTGGTTTGAGATGAAATAATATTTTACTTTATTTTCTTCGCCCCAAACTATACCGAAATATGACCTGATGTTAGTCTTCATTATTTGTGTAATCCTGAATTTAATTTCAATTTCATAGTTCTTATTAAAATCTATATTTATTTTTTTCAGCTTCTGAAATTGAATGCTTTTAACAGAACAAGTCAGTGTGTTATTATCAATTTCCGATTTATCTTTACTTTCATTGAAAGCCCATGTAGAGGCACTGCTTGTAAAATATTCAGAGACGATAGTTTTTGAAGGTACTTTAAGCGTTCTGCTGATTTTTTGTTTATTTTTATCACTAACTCTATAAGTTAATATATCTACCATGTATCCAGGATTTTCGATTAAAGTTTTTATTTTAGTCCCTTCAATCGCCTTGAGAGTAACCGGTGTTGTTATTGTTTTCCAAATACTGTCATTTTTGTCAAGAATTTTTACAATTTGTTTTGAAGGGCTTGACTCAATTTGTATCAATTTTTCATGGGTTGTTTTCGGATATTTTGTTAAATATTCATTAAACGAGGCTTTTGTATTTTTTGAAACCGCTTCATTATATAATAGTTGTTCGAATACAGAATCAACTTTTACTTTATAAATACCATTTGGAAAGGCATTCAGGTATTCTTCAAACAACAGGGCTGTTTTGTGTTTCATTGCAGAATCAAATAACAATGAATCGATTGTATTAATATACTGGCTTTCGGGGAACCGTTTTGTAAAACCTATGTAATTCAAAGAAGAATTACCTGATTTAATAGTATTGAATATGCCGGTTTCAAATTCAGCAAGATATTTGCCGTCAGGAAAACGCTTAACGTATTCTTCAAAGTACTCTATTGAATCTTGTTTTATTATGTACTCATAGACCAGAGACTCAAAAATATTTTTATTTTTTCCTTCAGGAAATCGTTGAATATAAAAATCATAACTTTCAATCGGGTTGCCGCTTTTCGCTTCGTTTACCAGCATGTTAACTATTTCTGTCTTGGCATTTGTTGCGAATTCACCTTCGGGAAATTTGCTTAAATAATCATCATAAGCCTGAATAGTATTTTCTGTTTTAACTCTTTCCCATTCCGATTTATCATCTGCTTTGGAAGATGTTTGGCATCGAACAAATAATACGGAAATTATAATAAATAAAACAGTAAAGTAACTCAGGTGATTTTTTATTAGCTTCTTCATTTGTATATAACTTTAATTTAATCTCTTAATTTGAAGTTGCGAAATTAATGAATTATTTTTCAGAAAAAAAAGGCTTTTTTATTATTGGTTCAAAAAATAGATATGGTAGAAGCAAAAGAAGATAT
This sequence comes from Bacteroidales bacterium, assembly GCA_021107975.1. Classification (GTDB taxonomy): domain Bacteria; phylum Bacteroidota; class Bacteroidia; order Bacteroidales; family JAADJA01; genus JAADJA01. The sequence continues at coordinate 13,497 of JAIORT010000008.1, forward strand.
ACAGGATATTTCAGAACGACCACTTCAATCGCAAATAATACAACTGCCCATAATTGCCGAACTCGGAACCGCTATCGCCTATAAATATCTGCGACATAAATAATAATCCGATATTGTCTGACAATGAAATATCTACATTCGGACCAAGGAAAAAAGACTTGTCATTGGGATTAAAAATCGTTGAAATATCCCCTTTGATCAATGGTGTAACAGGATATGAAACTTGCCCGAAAAGAGAATAACGTGCTAATGTAAATGTTTTAGGTGATAAATCCTGAAGGGCAAGAATTGAGGTTCCCCATCCGGCTTTGCCTGTTGTGCCATCGGTGTTGAAAAGTAATGAACCATGCACAAACAAGCTATTTTTAAAAGTATAGTTAGCTCCGGCAGAAAGAACTAAAATGCCTGTTGTATCAGCAAAATTGTTTTTATCACGGAAGTAGGAGGCTTCACCCGTGAACCCTGCATTTTTAATGTATCCCGACCAGCCGCCGCCTATAACAATATCATCTTCCATCACTCCTCCCATTACCTGGAAATCGTAATTCCATTTGTTGAATTTATACATAAGTGCGCTCGTGATTTTATCATAAGCGTCTGTTTTAAATGCAAATTCTATTGAGGAAGATATTCCGGTATAATATTGCACTCTGACTGCATCACAACCCGGGCGTTCAACATAGTCGAAGTCATAGATCGAAAATGTATTGAAAATGTCATTTGGGTTCCATACCATATTTATTCCCCAGTTAATCCTTTGCCTTCCGACCTTAATTTCGAAATTGTCTCTAATAAATTGAATATTTGCCCTGTCAATGTTTGTATAAAAGACATAAGAAGAATCTCTTGCCCAATCCCATGACATATCAAGTAATCCTTCATCAGTAATAAGCATATCAGTGTAATCAGGATAATATTGACAGACTAACTGCCCATAAGTAAACATATTTCGGGCGCTGGCTGATAATTTCCAGTTTTGATGAGGGTACCATTTTAAATTTAACCTGTTGTAAACTGACCCCATTGTAAACCATTGAGTATGTATATCTTCTATCCAAACGGTATTCAGATTTTGTAGATGCCCATTCACAATAAATTTGGAAGGTTTATCCTGACCGAAAGAGACTAAAACCAAGAGAGTTAAATAGATGCTTATGAATATTTTTGGAATTTTCATTTTATTAAAAATGAGTATTATTTGTTTTCATCACTAATAACCTTCCCATCATCAATTGTAATAACTCTTCTGGC
>JAIORT010000276.1 GCA_021107975.1 Bacteroidales bacterium
GTTGTAATGAATTTATCAGATATAAAACAGGAATTTTATATTAAATGCGGGAAATTAAATGGGACATATAAAAACATTTTTAAAAACCAATTAATTGAATTATCCTGCCATAAACCAATGAAACTTAGTGCTTGGAATTATCTGATGTTAGATAAGGAATAAAACTTTTTTATTAATTTTACAGAAAAATGTAAAGTATGTTGAATAAGAACAATATAAAAAAACATTTAATTGGTCAGAAAGAACGACTAAAGAGTTTTGGGATTCGACAAATTGGTTTATTTGGTTCTTATGTAAGAAATGAGAATAATGTTGATAGCGATATTGATATTCTTGTAGATTTTGCACCCGAAGAAGAGACTTTTGATAATTTAATTTCTGTTTCTAATATACTTAAAAACAAATTTAAAGGTTACAAAGTTGAAATTGTAACAAAGAATGGATTAAGTAAATATATAGGACCATATATCTTAAAAGAAGTTGAATATGTCTAAAGAGCCTATTGAATATCTAAAACATATCCTTGATGAATGTGAATATATTTCAAGGGTGATAACAGCTGATACTTCGAAAGATAAACTTCTAAGTGATGAAACTTTAAAAAGAGCATTAGTTAGAAGCCTTGAAATAATTGGTGAAGCAACAAAAAAGATACCAGTTGACATTAAAGTAAAGTGGAATTCTATACGCTGGAAGGATATGGCAGGTATGAGAGATATACTAATTCACGATTATGTGGGAATTAATTATTCAATTGTTTGGGATGTTGTTAAAAATAAAATTCCTGAGTTAACTGAACAAATTAAACAGGTAATCAGTGAAAATGAATGACGATAAACACAGGATTCCTACCTATTATCAAAATTTTTAGAAAAATAATAAATTCAATTTAACAATTCAACAACTACTTATTCGGATCATCCACATCTTTAACAAGTAGCGTTAAGAAAGCAGCTACTATCATTGAAATCCCACCTAATATCAAAGCATAAATGGCATGACCTTCGGCAATATGCCTGATATAAAACCCTAAAATACTTGCTGCTAAAATTTGAGGAATTACTATAAAGAAATTGAAAATACCCATATAGGTTCCCAATTTATGTTGTGGTAATGAGCCGGTCAATATAGCATAAGGCATTGCAAGAATACTTGCCCATGCCAGCCCAACTCCTAACATTGATATAATAAGCAGATTAGGGTCTTTAAAGAAATAGAGAGAGATTAATCCAAGTCCTCCGGCAATAAGGGAAATCATGTGAGTAACCTTCCTGTTTGTCAATTTTGCCAACACAGGAAGCAAAAATGCAACAATCGCGGCAAAACCATTATAAGCGGCAAACATAATTCCTACCCAGTTAGCCCCCTCATTATATAATTCTGAACCTGAATCGTCAGTACCATAGATATGACTTGTAACCGCTGCTGTAGTATAAATCCACATGGCAAACAACGCAAACCACGAGAAAAACTGTACAACAGCAAGCTGCTTCATTGTAGCCGGCATCTTAAACAAATCATTGATTACGACCACAAAACCGTTTTTATTTTTCCCTTTTCTGATTAAGCTTCCTGTAATTATTTGTACTATTCCAAAAATTAATAATCCAAACCCAAGAATATACAATTCTGCCTCAATCTTAAAATAATAAACCAGGTATGATAAGATTGCGCCTGCAATCATCCAAAATACACTGCTTTTCAAAAATCTTGAAGCAGGAAGTATCTCATCGGCTTCTTTAATGTTTTGTTTTAAATCAGCCTCTTCTTCATGGAACTCTTTCATTTCTTCGGGAGAATATTCTTTTGTCTTGAGCACCGTCCAAAGCACAGCAACAAGGAAGACTGCGCCACCGATATAAAAAGAATATTTTACTGATGGTGGAATTTGTCCTTCCGGGGCGGTATTGGCAATATTTAACCAATTGGTCATTATATAAGGCAAAGCCGAAGCTACTACAGCGCCTGTTCCGATAAAAAAACTTTGCATGGCAAAACCTTTTGTTCGCTGGTCAGATGGTAACATATCCCCGACAAAAGCCCTGAAAGGTTCCATTGAAATATTAATCGAAGCATCCATTATCCACAGCATACCTGCTGCTACCCATAAGACTGGTGAATTTGGCATTATTAAAAGGGCAATTGATGCAAGGATTGCTCCTGTCAGGAAATATGGACGTCTTCTTCCCAATCTTCCCCAGGTATTATCGCTCATGTGCCCGATAATGGGCTGAATAATTAATCCTGTTACCGGTGCGGCAATCCAGAGGATCGGTATATCTTCAACATTAGCTCCGAGAGTTTCAAAAATACGGCTGACATTGGCATTTTGCAAAGCAAATCCAAATTGAATTCCTAAAAATCCAAAGCTCATGTTCCATATTTGCCAGAAGCTTAGACGAGGTTTTTGTTTCATAGGGGAGAAGTTATACGTTATATGTTATATGTTATATGTTATTTGTTATTTAATGCTGAGTTTATAGGGAGCAACAAATTTATAAATGCATAATTTACAAAAATAAGGATAATATATAGAATGGAACTTGCCGAACCTCAAAGTTTGTAACTTTGAGGAAATACGACACATAAAGTCTGCGACTTTAATGATATTGTTATTGCTGAAAAAAGTTATAATTGGAATATAAAAAATAAAAAGGGCGTCATTAAAAATAACACCCTTATAAGTACCCGGGGCGGGACTTGAACCCGCACGACCTTACGGTCAAGGGATTTTAAGTCCCTCGTGTCTACCAATTCCACCACCCGGGCAGCCTTTCAAAAAAATGTCTCCCGCGTTTGAGAGACTAAGTTAGAGCGAAAGACGGGATTCGAACCCGCGACCCCGACCTTGGCAAGGTCGTGCTCTACCAGCTGAGCTACTTTCGCTTATCAAATTTGAAGGTGCAAAATTAAATACTTTTTTGTTTATCGCAATAAAAAATTAAGTTTTTTCATCCGATTTTGTAAAATTGCCTTTAAAACTTTAAAGAAAGAAACATTTATGCGGGAATAAATGTCCATTTAAAAAACTGGAGCGTAACAATAATGAACATACAAGACATTCTCGATTGTTACATCATTTTAGCTCATTTTCAGTTACTTTAATAATTTTTCCTCGCTCTCGGATGATAAGTCATAATAGTCTCCCGTAAGTACTCCCTGTCAAGGTGAGTATAAATTTCAGTCGTTGTAATTGACTCGTGCCCTAACATTTCCTGTACTGCACGTAAATTGGCGCCGCCTTCGATAAGGTGTGTGGCAAACGAATGACGGAAGGTGTGAGGACTGATTGTTTTATGCAACCCGATTCGTTCTGCCAGGTTTTTTATAATCAGAAAAACCATAACACGGGACATTTTTGCCCCTCTTCTGTTTAAAAACAAAATGTCGCTGCTGTTTTTTTTTACATTTAGATGATTTCTGATATTATCGATATAAATATTAATATTTTTTATTGCAACATTGCCAATCGGTACTAATCTTTCCTTGTCACCCTTGCCTGTTATCTTAATAAATCCGTCATTAAAATACAGGTTGGATATTTTTAAACCAATTAGTTCAGATACCCTTAATCCGCAACCGTATAAAGTTTCGAGCATAGCTTTATTTCTCGTTCCTTCAGGTGTGCTAAGGTCAATAGCATTTATCAGACTGTTTATTTCTTCAATATCTAAAGTGTCGGGTAATTTCCGTCCGGTTCTTGGGGCTTCAAGTAATTCAGCCGGGCTTTGCGAAATAATATCTTCAAGCAAAAGATATTTGTAAAATGCCTTAATGCCTGAGATTATGCGTGCCTGGCTTGTTGCCGTCAATCCTAACTCATTTATCCATTTTATAAAATCCTGGAGTTCTGATAAAGTAACTTTTTCGGGTGAGATATTTTTGTTTTTTAAATCAAAAAACTGGGAAAGTTTTTCAATGTCATGAATATATGCTTCAACCGAATTTGTTGAAAGCGACTTTTCAAGCTTCAGGTATGCTTTAAAACCGTTTATATAATTTTGCCAAATCATTTCAACTTCCAAAATTAAGTATTTTAAAATATTTTCAAATAATTAGGTTTATTATAAGAAAAGAAATACTTTTGCACCCCGATTTTATAAACAGAATCTTTAGGAAGGTTTAATTTTAATAGACGAATACAGAAATGGCTAAAAAGAGTAAAGACGCAAGAGTTCAGGTGATATTAGAATGTACGGAGCATAAAAACAGTGGTATGCCCGGAACATCAAGGTATATCACAACCAAAAACAAAAAAAATACTCCCGAAAGGCTTGAACTCAAAAAATTCAATCCTATTTTAAAGAAATACACAACTCATAAAGAAATTAAATAATATTTGTTATGGCTAAGAAAGTTGTTGCTACATTACAAACAGCAGGTAAAAGTTATACAAAGGTGATAAGGATGGTTAAATCACCTAAAACCGGTGCATATACATTTAAGGAAAATATTGTTCATGTTGAACAGGTAAAAAATTTCTTAGCTAAGAAATAAATAATCGATATGATATTTGTATTTGTTAAGCTTTTTCCTGTTTAGGGAAGGAGCTTTTTCTATTTATATAAATTGGCATTTATGGGTTTATTTAAAGTTTTTTCAAGAGAAAAAAAAGAAAAGCTGGATAAAGGATTATCTAAAACTAAAGAAAGTGTTTTTACTAAGCTTTCAAGAGCCGTTGCCGGCAAATCAAAAGTTGATGATGAGGTTCTGGATAATCTCGAGGAAATTCTTGTTACTTCCGATGTTGGAGTTGATACTACGCTTAAAATCATTGCAAGAATAGAAGAACGAGTTTCGCGTGATAAATATCTTGGTACATCAGAATTGAATACTATTCTTAAAGAGGAGATTGCTGAGTTGTTACAAGATAACAACAAAGAAGAACCGGTTGATTTTTCAATTCCCGAAGGTATTCATCCTTATGTTATTCTAATTGTTGGTGTGAATGGAGTTGGTAAAACCACCACTATCGGTAAGTTAGCTTACCAGTTCAAACAAGCAGGGAAATCGGTATTAATAGGAGCAGCCGATACTTTCCGTGCTGCGGCAGTTGACCAGTTGGTTATCTGGGCCGAACGTGCAGGCGTGCCTATTATAAACCAGGGAATGGATGCCGATCCTGCCTCTGTAGCATTCGATACGCTTAAGTCAGCGCTGTCGAGAGATGTGGACGTAGTAATTATTGATACGGCAGGAAGGCTGCATAATAAAGTTAATCTTATGAATGAGTTATCGAAGATAAAGCGTGTGATGAAAAAGATTATACCTGATGCTCCGCATGAAATCCTGCTGATTCTTGATGCCTCTACCGGGCAAAATGCCATTGAACAGGCACGACAGTTCACTGCTGCAACTGAAGTGAATGCCATTGCCCTGACCAAGTTAGACGGAACCGCAAAAGGCGGAGTTGTGATTGGAATATCCGACCAGTTTAAGGTGCCTGTAAAATATATCGGTATTGGAGAAAAAATGGAAGACATTCAGGTGTTTAATCGTATGGAATTTGTTGATAGCCTGTTTAATTAATTTTAGATTTTAGATTTGAAATTAGAAATCATATTTTGATAAAATCTATATTTTGCAAACCAAACCTTCAAAGAAAAAAATCAATATTATCTCGCTCGGATGTTCAAAAAATCTTGTGGATTCAGAGGTTTTAATGGGACAGCTTAAAGCAAACGGGCTGGAATTCGCTTTTGAAGAAAAGGGAACAAATGCCGATGTTGTGGTAATAAATACATGCGGTTTTATAAATGATGCAAAACAAGAATCCATCGATACTATACTTCAGTATGTTAATGTAAAGAAAAAAGGTTTAATAGAGAATGTTTATGTGATGGGATGTCTGTCGGAGCGTTACAAAGATGAGCTAAGTAAAGAAATACCGGATGTTGACAAGTATTTTGGTGTAAACAATATTAAGCAAATTGTTAGTGAATTAGGAGGAAAGTATAAGAAAGAACTTATAAGCGAAAGAAAATTAACTACGCCAAGTCATTATGCCTATCTTAAAATAGCTGAAGGCTGCAACCGGAAATGTTCATTTTGCGCCATTCCATTAATAAGAGGGAAACATATTTCAAGACCAGTAGAGGAAATTATTGATGAAGCGAAAAGGCTTGTAAATAAAGGCGTAAAGGAAATCATTCTTATATCCCAGGATTTAACTTATTATGGCATCGACCTTTATAAAAAGAACAACCTCGCCCGTCTTCTTAATTCATTGTCCGAAATCGTAGGGTTGGAGTGGATAAGGCTGCATTATACATATCCTGCCGGCTTCCCCGAAGAAGTTTTACATCTGATGAATGAAAAGCCGAATATTTGCAATTACATTGATATTCCTGTTCAGCATATCAATAATCGAATTCTCGGCTTAATGCAACGTGGGCATTCAAAATCGGAAACCATACGATTGCTTGAGAATATTCGGAAAATCCTTCCCGATGCTGCTTTGAGGACTACTTTAATTATAGGTTTCCCCGGTGAGACACAAGAGGAATATCAAGAACTTGTACGGTTTGTGAAGGATTTTGAATTTGATCGTCTGGGAGTTTTTGCTTATTCGCCGGAGGAAGGAACAAAATCTTTTAAATTGAAGGATAATGTTAATGCGCAGATTAAAAATGATAGAATTGAACAGTTAATGGACATTCAGCAGTCTGTTTCACTAAAGTTAAATAAAAACAGGATCGGAAAAACTTTTAAAACTCTTATTGACAGGAAAGAAGACGATTATTATATAGGCAGAACAGAATACGACTCCCCGGAAATAGATAATGAAGTATTAATATCCTCACCTGAAACACCTTTACAAATTGGCGAATTTTATTCTGTTAAAGTTTCAGATGCAGAATATTTCGACCTTTTCGGAAAAGTGCCCCATTTTTAAGCTTTAAACTAAAATTTGTACTATTTATCCCCACTGACGAAAAATTATACGAAAATGGATAATTTTTCAACTTTTTTACATTTTTATATAAAGATCGTAATATGCTCATTATTAAGGCAATCATGGCTATTCGGATAGTTTACTGAATATATAATCATTAATGGTTATTTCATAATAATGAGGTAATCAGTCAGATGCAATTTTTGGCACATTGATTGATTTAAGGGAGGCAGTTCTTTGATACAAAAAACATCAAACTTTTAAATTTAATCTGATAATTTTTCATGGTGGTTAATTTTTATTTGTAAAATTTGGTTTTGGTTGGTTAATTAGGTCAGAAGTTCCTTTTCTACTAAAGGTCTCTGACCTTTTTTTTTATTTAATAAATTTTTATTGAAATCGTACTTAAAATTTTCTTATTTTTCAACCGTTTTATAATTTAGCTATTAACTCCTGTTTTTTAGTATTAAATTTTGCAACAACAAAATAGAATTTAATAAAACCAATTAATGAGAATAATTCTCACCATATTCTTTATTTGTAATATCATTTTTAATATCAATGGGCAGGAAATGCTGGGTGTGATTAATAGTAATTATGCCGGCATTTATGGTATCAGTCTTAACCCATCCTCCATGGTGGGTTCAAAATTATATATGGATTACAATTTGCTTTCTTGTAATATGTTTGTCGATAATAATTATATGTTTATTGATAGGAGCGACTTTGTGAAGTTGTTTTATAAAGGCGTTATTCCTGTATATCGCACATCAGAGAATGAAGCAAGAGATTTCGATATATACAGGGATAAGGATTATTACCACGGTTTTCAAAATATACGGCTTACAGGTCCGGGAGGTATGTTGGTTTACGGTAAGCATGCTTTTGGAATTTTTACCGCTTTCAGATCAAATACTTTTTTTAATAAACTGCCGAAGGATATGGGAATATTTTTATATGAGGCTATTGATTTTGACGAACAACAGAAGATCGATTGGAGCCATGATAAAACAATCCGTTTTGGATCCGTATCATGGTTTGAATTAGATTTAAGTTATGCTTATAATATTCATCGTTATAAATGGGAATACTGGTCAGTTGGAATTTCAATAAAACCATTGTTTGGTATATCCGGATTGTATTCAAATGTGTATAATGTTGATTATTTTGTTCAACATGATGATACGGCATTTATAAGAAATTTGGACTTTAATTATTCGTACTCACTTCCTGTAAATTACAATGATAATACTCGTGAAGGCCCATTATTCAGAGGTTTTGGTTTCGGCGTTGATTTAGGTGTTACTTATATGCACACTACTAAAGGTCATTCGAATAAATATTTTGGTAAATTATGCGCTCAACGATACGATGATTATAACTATAAAATCGGATTATCAATATTGGATCTCGGTTATATTAAATTCACAAAAAAAGCAGAGGTGCGCAGTTTTAATGAAACAGGTACAAATTGGTACAGGTCCGCAGATACTTTACCAACAGGTTCAATAAATGAGATTAATTATAAATTAGACCATTATTTTTCAGATTATCCCGGACAATCAATAACTGATGATAAATTTGTTATATATACTCCTCTTGCGGTTAGTTTGCAATTCGATTATCATTTAAATAAATTCGTTTACCTTAACGGTACGGTGATATATGGTTTTGGGCTTGGCGACAATTTTGTTAAACGCCCGTCAGTTGTTGCTTTTACACCGCGGTATGAAAAAACCAGGTGGGAAATTGCAATGCCTCTTTCTTTTGTTAACTGGGATTTTTTAGATCCTCATATTGGTGTTGCTATCAGGTATGGCAACTTTTTTATGGGTATGGATAGAATAAACAGCTTTTTAGGTTTTAGTGATTTTTCGGAATTTGATTTTTATATTGGTCTAAGACTTAATCTTTCCGGAAATTTAAGAATGGACTATTTCAAAGGTAATTGCGGGAAAAATAAATTACATAATATTGAAATGTTCGATTTCAGGAACTTTTAAATATTTCTGTTTTATTATATTTGTGCAAATTTTTATATTCCTAAAATCAAAAGTATAAATTATGAGAATTAATGTAATTAGCCTGTTTTTTATTAGCCTGTTTATAGTTAGTTCATGCACCCGGCAAATTAAATATGAGCAATTAGAAGAAAAAGAGGGGAGAATGTTTTATAAAAGCAAACCCTTCTCGGGAAGCTGTTCTGATTATTACCAGGATAAAAAATTAAAAGCTAAAATGAATTATTATGACGGTTATCTTAACGGATTATATATTTCATACTATAACAATGAGAATAAAGAATATGAGGGAACATACAAACAAGGTGACAGGACAGGGAACTGGAAGCGATTTTACGAAAATGGAAATATTTATTTAGAAGGAGACTTTAAAGACGGGGAAAAAGACGGTTTGTGGAAATATTGGTATGATGACGGACAAATGGAATATGAAGGAAATTGGATAAGCGACAGCCAGGATGGTGTTTGGTATAGCTGGTACAGGAACGGGCAATTACATTCCGAAGTTCAATGGAAAGACGGTGTGCAGCATGGGAAAGAAACCAAGTTTTATGAGAACGGAAACGTCAGGAGTGAAGGGCTATTTGAAAATGGAAAGCAAACAGGAACGTGGAAGTGGCTTTATGAAAACGGGAAAATTGAATCCGATGAAAACTGGAAGGATGGGTTTCCACATGGTACTGTTACAAATTATTATGAATCGGGACAAAAGAAAAAAATAGTGGAGTGGGAAAATGGCAAGAAAAACGGGATGTTTAAAGAATGGGATGAAAACGGTAAAATTATTAAGGAAGAATTATATAAATATGGCGATTTGGTAAAGAGTAATTAAACAAAAAAAACCGGTTCGTTTGAAACCGGTTTTTTAAAGTATATTTTTTTTTAATTCAATTTGAATAATATGGGCATATTGAACTGAACCCTGACAGGTTTACCTCTTTGTTTTCCGGGAACCCATTTCGGCATATTTTTAATAACACGAATAGCTTCTTCGTCGCAACCGCCGCCAATTCCTCTCATTATTTTAACATCGGTAACCCTTCCATCTTTTTCAACCACAAATGTAACGAAAACCCTTCCCTGTATTCCACTCTCACGCGCCATTTGCGGATACTTAATATTCTCGTTCAGGTACTTGATTCGTGCAACATCACCTCCCGGAAATGTCGGCATTGCCTCAACTACTGTAAATATCTGTGCTTCTCCTTCTTCTTCGTCTTCTTCAACAGGTACATATTCTTGTACTTCAGTTTCTTGGTCGGCTTCCACATCAATTTCAATTTCATCCTCAATTTCTATGTCATCCTCTACTATTTCTATAATAGTTGTTTGTTGAGGAGGTTTTGGTGGTGGAGGTGGTTTTTCATGTTGGGTGATCTCTATAATTTCTTCAGGCGTATCATCAACTACCCTGGTCATACTGATCATCTCGGTTTTTTCATAGCTTTTCCATTCAAAAGCCAAAAGAATAACAGCAATGGCTAAAATTAATCCGATTTCGGTGAAAATAGTCTTTTTGCTTTCCAGATCGGCTTTAGGTGATTTCTTTGTATCTTTCATCTTTAGATTACTTAAAGTTCAAATCTATTAATTACAGGTGGCTAAATTATGAATAAATATTTAAAATACCAATAAATTATCCGTTTTATTAACGTTTTATTATATTCAATATTGTTATCAAACCCTTAGCCTTAGCTAAAAAGACCTGACAGGTTTAACTTACCAGGATGCTTAAAATGTATCAATATGACAAGCAGTCAATTAAAAAAACCTGTCAGGTCTCAATCACTCTAAGATTCAATAAGTTCTTTATATGCTGAAGCATCTAATAGTTCTTTTATCTCATCAGTATCCGATATCTTTATTTTAATGATCCATCCTTCGCCATAAGGATCTGAATTTATAACTTCAGGACTTGATTCAAGCATTTCATTAAACTCAACTACTTTACCCGATATTGGCATAAACATATCGGAAACAGTTTTTACTGCTTCTATTGTTCCGAAAGCTTCTTCTATATCTAAGGTTTCATCAAGGGTCTCAACTTCAATAAACACTATGTCTCCCAGTTCTTTTTGGGCGAAATCGGTAATACCTATAAAAGCTTCTTCGCCTTCAACCCTTATCCATTCATGGTCTTTTGTGTACTTTAGATTCTCAGGAATATTCATGATTATTAATTTAAATTATTGTCCCAAAATTACTAAAATATATATTTAAAAAACAAGCAACATGATAAAAAAAGTTATTTGTTATATGTTACATATTCTAAATATTCTGCCTGTTTTTGAATTTCGCTTGAAACACTGTTATAACAGACTGTACAAAACCACCTTTTTACCTACAAAATTTTGTTAGTAGAAAGCCCAAACATATACCCGGTAAAATGAATAAAAAAAAGCACAGGCGGACAAGTGCTCATAGTGAATAGGAATTATTAAATTTGTACCAAAAATAATTCATATAAAGTCAAAAGTCCGCAATCCTCTGTTCAAATCATGGAAATATATATAAAAGGCATAGGAAATATCTCACCGCAAAATACTTATGATAATGAGTGTTTTTTAGAGGAAATTGCAGAATACAGCGATGAGCATCTCAAATGTATTGAACCCGATTATAAAAAGTATATAAAGCCCGTGTTATTACGACGAATGAGCAGGATAATCAAAATGGGAATATATGCTGCTAAAATTTCTCTTGATGATGCCGAAGTATCTATCCCTGATGCAATAATAACAGGTACCGGTTTGGGTTGTATTGAAGATACCGAAAAGTTCCTGTTTTCAATGATTAAAGACAACGAATCATTTCTGCCACCTACCCCTTTTATTCAATCAACACATAACACCATAAGTTCTCAAATTGCACTTTTGCTGAAATGCCATAATTATAACAACACTTATGTACATCGTGGAATATCTTTCGAAAGCGCTTTGATAGACAGTATGATGTTATTAAAGGAAAATTTCGCAAATAATGTTTTAACAGGTGGTGCCGACGAAATAACTCATAACTCTTTTCTTATTACAAAACGTTTAGGACACTGGAAAAATCAGGCAATTAGCAATTTAAAACTTTTAGATTATCAAACACGGGGCAGCATTGCAGGTGAAGGTGCGACGTTTTTTGTTTTGACAAATGCGGATTCAAAGCATAATTATGCTAAAATGTCATCGGTGTCCATCTTTTATAAACCAGAAGATTATAAGATTGTTGAAGATAATATTACTGAATTTTTGAAAAATGCAAAAATTGAGACAAACGATATTGACCTGATAATTTTTGGAATAAACGGTGATACAAAGTTTGATAAGGTTTATTATCATCTGATAAAAAATTATTTTAAAAATAAAGATTTTGCTTTATACAAACATTTGTGCGGAGAATACCATACATCATCATCATTCGTTTTGTGGCTCGGAGCAAAAATTTTAAAAACACAATTTGTTCCTGATATTGTAAAACTTAACAAGCGAGCGGATAAACCAATAAAAAACATATTAATTTATAACCATTACCGAAATATTAATCATTCCTTAATTCTGATTTCCGGATGTTAAATATAAAAACAACTACTGTTGCATTTATTACATTATTATTGATACTGAGCATATCAAGCTGTTTTATATCAATCAGCTTTATATTTTTTGTTTTAATAATTGCTTTGTATGTGATGTTATTAGCTTACGGTTCATATTTTATAAATTCTCAATTTTACATAAGGACAATATGCTCAAAAAATAATAATAACAAAGAGATAGCCATTACATTTGACGACGGACCTGTTAAGGAAATAACCCCATTAATACTTGATGTGTTAAAAGAGTTTGATATTAAAGCTGCTTTTTTTTGTATTGGAAAGCGGATTGTTGATAACGAAAGCATTTTAAAACAAATCAATAATGAAGGGCATATTATCGGTAATCATTCTTACTCCCATTCTTGCTACTTTGATTTTTTTTCATCTAAAAAAATGACCGAAGAACTTATTAAAACCGAAGATGTTATTTTTCAAACTATTGGGAAAAAAGTTAAATATTTTCGTCCGCCTTATGGTGTTACTAATCCTGCATTAAAAAAAGCTGTCAACAAAATGAATTATACTGTGATTGGCTGGAGTTTAAGGTCATTAGATACAAAAAACAAAGATTACAGGAAAATATTAAATAGAGTTAAAAGAAAGCTTAAACCCGGAGATATTATTTTGTTTCACGATGTTAATCCTGAAATAATAAATGTTTTAAGAAATTTCATTAAATACGCGTTATCTAATAACTATAAAATTGTTCGGCTTGATAAACTAATATGCTTATGAAAATCAACAGTAAATTATTTTTTGTTTTATTCGTTTTGGTTTTATATTGCCTTTCGTCTTTTTCGCAATCATCATTTAAAGCCATTAAAGATATTTCTCTCTTTAAATCGAACCTTGCCGAAATGACAGAAAAAACCAATACTATAAAAAGTGATTTTATACAGGAAAAAAATCTGAGCTTTTTATCCGAAAAAATTATAAGCAAAGGTCTTTTTTATTTTAAGAAGGAAAATAAAATACGATGGCAGTATTCCGAGCCATTTGAATACCTGATTATTATTAATGAAAATAAAATTTATATTAAAGACGAAGACCGTGAAATCAAATATGATATGGCGTCAAATAAAATTTTTAAGGAAATAAATAAAATTATTACAGGTTGTGTACAAGGAGAAATTTTGAACAACGACAAAGAATATAAAATTGAATACTATGAAAATGATAATTTTTATTACGTGAAATTAACCCCCTATTCTGAGAAAATGAAGGAATTTTTAAGCAATATAAATATTTATTTTGACAAGAAGGATTTCTCTGTTTCAAAATTAGAAATGATTGAATTATCAGGCGATTATACAAAAATTGAATTTTTTAATAAAAAATTGAATAATGAAATACATGACGAAATATTTGGTATTGAATAGTATTGTTAAAACTTCTATATACTAACTACAATAAAAGAAAATTTCAGAATTAATAATTAATTTAGTATTTTTGAAAAAAAAATGGAATTTGAATGGGATGAAATAAAAAACTCAAAAAATATTGAAAAACACAGTATAGATTTTATAGATGTTGTAAGTGCTTTTAAATACCCAATAATTAAAAAGGAGAATACTAAAAAAGATTATGGAGAAAAAAGATGGATAGCAATAGGGCAGTTGAAGAATTTTTGTATTGTGATTATCTATACTATCCGTGATAAAAAGATTAGACTAATTTCTGCCAGAAAAGCTAATAAAAAGGAAAGGGAAATATATTATGAAAACATCAAGTCAAACAAATTGGAATAAACTTCAAAGTTTAACAGATTCTCAAATTGATTATTCAGATATATCTGAAACTAATTCAGAATTTTGGTCTGACGCTGAAATATTATTACCTCATAAAAAGGTTGTTTTAAAAATTAACGTAGATGAGGATATTGCTATTTGGCTTAAACAATTTGATGATAAATACAATAATACCGTAAACAGAATTTTGAGATCACATTTTTCAACTTATAAACAATTAATAAAGAAACAGCATACAACTTTATAAATATACTTCCACTTCCCAGTACCTATACAATTAGTGCTATTGATTATTAATTTTTTTATGATTTATAAAATTCTTTTTGGAGTTATTATCCTACTATTTTGCGGCTGTTCAATATCATTTCACGGTAATTTGCAAAGGATTGAAAAAAGGCAATTAAACA
>JAIORT010000375.1 GCA_021107975.1 Bacteroidales bacterium
TAAAAGAGCTTGACACCTGGCAGGGCAAAAAGTATTAAACCCGTAGAAAAGTGGTCTGTAAATATTTTTCAACATATTATACTGATTATCAGCATCGAAATGTTGTGTAATTTTTTAATTTTGATTTCAACGGGTTTCACTTCCTTGAAAGTGAAACATATTTAATTTATTCTTGCTTTATTTCTCAATTAACAGACAACCTAATAAGTTACTAAATTGTCTTGTCATAGTGTCCCTGTTAAAATATTTTAAGATAAATAATATAAAAATTGTTTAGACTTTAAAAAAAAAGTCTATATTTGCAGTTCAAAAAAAAATAGAATCATTCTAATCATTTTACTAACTAAATTTTAATTCTTATGAAATTATTTACAAAATTAGGATTTGCACTCTTGGTGATGCTAATTTCATCAAGTGTGCTATGGGCACAATCATCCGCATGTGATATTGCTCCCAAGAAGCAAACTTATACGATTGCTTCTGAAGCACAGTTCGATCTGCAATTCGAGTGGCCTGTTGGTGTAGGCGGCGGTGAAGCAGGTATCGAATGTGATGGTATTAATATCTATACCACCAAGTGGAACGGTGCAGATTTTTACAGGTACCAACTCGATGGAACCTATATTGAGTCATTCACCGTCACTGGCGCATCCAATGTGAGAGACCTCGCATTTAACGGAACTTACTTTTATGGCGGCGCTGCTTCTACAACTGTGTTTGAGATGGACTTTTCCGCTCAATCTCTGGTAAGTTCATTTACAGCACCAACCGATTGCAGAGCAATTGGTTACAACGAGGATGATGATGTATTCTATGCCAATAACTGGGGAAGCGCCATTACTTGTTTTGATCCGACAGGCGCTTTTGTCAGCAGTTGGTCAGTAGGTCCTGTTGGCGACAGCTATTATGGTTTTGCGTATGATAATTATAGTACTGGTGCTCCATATCTTTGGGGATATGCACAAGTAGGTGCAAATTTGAGTGAATTAATCCAGATGGAATTACCTTCGGGTACTGAAACCGGATTGACATTTGATGTAGGTAGTGTACTATCATCAGTTGATATGGCTGGTGGTTTGGCTATTGACGACAACCTCGTATCAGGTTATTGGACATTATTAGGTACATGCCAGAATGTAAATATCTGGGGTCTTGAATTATGTACTGGTGTTCCACCTCTTACCGGTGACCTTGCAGGAACCGTTACAGATGCTGACGGTGGCGCTCCGATTGAAGGTGCTACAGTTATTTTACAGGGTACTGCATATTCTGCAACCACAATTGCTAACGGAACTTATGAAATACTTGGAATTAATGTTGGAGATTATACGGCTGAATGTTCAGCAAGCGGATACATTACAGGAACAGCACCTGTAACAATTGAAGATGGAATAACCACAACCCAGGACTTCCAGTTAACGGAAACAACTACTTTAGACCCACCAATTAATGTTATTGCTACTGCTACTGATGATGACGTTACAGTAACATGGGAGGCTCCAGGTGGTGGTGGTCCTGGTGAATGGATTCAATGGGATAATGGTGAAAACGCAAGTGCTATCGGTCTGGTCAGTGGCGGAACATTCAGTGTAGCTTCTCACTGGGAGCCTGCTGACATTGCCAGCTATGACGGATACATTATGTCAAAAATCAGTTTCTTTCCAAACGACGAGAATGCTACATATATTCTTAAAGTATGGATAGGAGACGGCACAACTGAAATATTAAGCCAGGATATTACAAGTTTTACCGTTGGCGAATGGAATGAAGTTGATCTTGATAATCCTGTAACTATTGATGCTTCTGACGACTTCTGGTTCGGTTATGAAACAACTCATATTGGAGGTACGCACCCTGCAGGTTGTGCTTCAGGTCCTGCAATTCAGGGTAAAGGCGATATGATCTATACCGGTGGTGCATGGGAATCGTTATATGTTCTTACCGGTGGTGCGTTAGACTACAACTGGAATCTTGCAGGCTGGGTATCTTTGGTTGATGGCGAAACGACTTCTGCTCCTATGGTTAAGGAAAATGCCCTGGCTTATAATAACGGTTCATTTACAGCCATAAATACCGGTACGGTTAAATCAAAGGCTTTCAATCCTACTTCAAGTAAAGCATTATTAGGATATAATGTATATCGTAATACCGATCTTATTGGTTATACAACCGACACAACTTACTTTGATGAAACCCTTCCTTCGGGCACTTACATATATTGTGTATCTGCTGTTTATGATGAAGGCGAATCAGCACAGGTTTGTGCTCCGGAAGTAACAATCGTTAGTTCTCTGAATCCTCCAACTGGTCTGACAGCAACTTTTGTTCCTGATGATGATATTTATTTAGACTGGGTTGCTCCGGGTGGTGGTCCCACAGGTTCTATTCTTTGCGTTGACCGCGACGGAAGCGCCGACTTAGGTTTTTCCGATGACTGGCCAACTATCCAGGCTGCTCTTGATGCAAACGGATTGACTTACGATTATTTTGAGGTTGCCGATATTACACTGGATGGACCCGATCTGGCTACTATGCAACAATACGACCTTATTATCTGGTTCACCGGTGAAGGATGGCAAAATAACCAGACTATGACCGATAATGATGAATCTAACCTGGGTACTTTTATTGCAGGCGGCGGAAATCTTTTGTTATCAGCACAAGATTATTTATATGACAGGTACAGTTCAGCAGGCAGTTTCTCTGCAGGTCAGTTCCCATACGATTATCTTGGTGTTGCTTCTACAACCCAGGATAACTGGAGTATATTTGCACCCGATCTAGCTGATATCTCAGGTGTAGCAGGTTCATTTGCCGAGGGTATCACCTTTCAGGTACAGGATATTTATACATCCGATAAAGAAGGGCTTTATATCGACCAGATTACATCATTAGATCAGGATCTGTTTGAAGTAACTAACCCAACTCCGGCAGGTATTGCTGCTTGCCAGTATGATGGCGGTTCTTTCAGGACAGCCTTTACAACTATTTCTCTTGCAGCAGTAACTGACGCAGGCACTCTGGCTACTGTTATGGGTAATGCAGTTAGCTGGTTATCCGGAGGCGACAGCGATGCTCTGCTCGGATACAATGTTTACCGTGACGGAACTAACATTGATTATGTTGCCGATCCGACAACTGAATATACTGATGAAAACCTTGCACCCGGCACTTATGAATATTGCGTAACTGCCGTTTACGATGAAGGTGAATCAGCTTGCTCTAATAATGCCTCTGCAGAAGTTCCTGGTGGCGGTGGTTGTTCTATATTCGGTGACGATTTTGAATCTTATAATGTAGGCGATCAATTAGTTTGTGTGAATCCTGATGACTGGACAACATGGAGCGGCACGCCGTGTAATAATGAAGACCCATACATCATTGACGATGGTGGCAACAAAGTAGTTGAAGTTACCGGAACCAACGACCTGATTTATGTAATGGAAAACTACACTTCAGGTTTCTATACCATGACCTTTGATATGTTAGTGCCAACCGGAGGTGACGGATACTTTAATACATTACAGGAATTCATAACTACTCCTACCTGGGGTATGCAGGTTTATTTCGGACATACCAATCTTGGAGAAGGTAATATTGATGCCGGTGGAGCACTTGCACAAATGTTTACTTTTGATTATGACACCTGGATGGCAATTAAAGTAACTGTTGACCTTGATAATGACTGGGGTGAATTTTTCCTTGACGGTGTACTGATCCACGGATGGGTATGGAGTGGCGGTTGCTTTGGAACCGGTACGCTCAACCAGCTTGGTGGTAATAACTTCTATGCATGGGATGGCGGAGTTAATGCAAATCCACTCTATCACTTCGACAACTACTGCTTAGATGTACCACAAGAATATATATTCTGTGATGATTTTGAATCTTACAATGTAGGCGGACAATTAGTTTGTCAGAATCCTGATGACTGGACAACATGGAGCGGCACGCCGTGTAATAATGAAGACCCATACATCATTGACGATGGTGGCAACAAAGTAGTTGAAGTTACCGGAACCAACGACCTGATTTATGTAATGGAAAACTACACTTCAGGTTTCTATACCATGACCTTTGATATGTTAGTGCCAACCGGAGGTGACGGATACTTTAATACATTACAGGAATTCATAACTACTCCTACCTGGGGTATGCAGGTTTATTTCGGACATACCAATCTTGGAGAAGGTAATATTGATGCCGGTGGAGCACTTGCACAAATGTTTACTTTTGATTATGACACCTGGATGGCAATTAAAGTAACTGTTGACCTTGATAATGACTGGGGTGAATTCTTCCTTGACGATGTACTGATCCACGGATGGGTATGGAGTGGTGGTTGCTTCGGAACCGGTACACTCAACCAGCTTGGTGGTAATAACTTTTATGCATGGGATGGCGGAGTCAATGCAAATCCACTCTATCACATCGACAACTATTGCTTAGATGGCGACCCGACTCAGTTACTGCCACCTGAAAATCCTGTTGCAACATTATTTGATTTAGTCAATGTTAACTTTACATGGGATCCTCCACTTTCAGGAGATCCTAACAGCTACAATGTTTTCAGGGATGGTACAAACATCGGTAATACAACAAATACTGAATATGATGACCTGAATCTTGATCCGGGCACTTATGAATATTGCGTATCTGCTGTTTACGACGGTGGTGAATCAATACAAGTTTGTGCAGCTCCTGTAACAGTTCCAAGTTCAGGACCTCCGCCACCAACTAATCTGCAAGCCGTAGAGGGTACCAATGGAGTTGACCTTACATGGGAAGGTATTGGTGGAGCAGAATGGATACAGTGGGATGACGGTGAAAACGTAAGTGCTGTAGGACTGACTAATGGCGGAACATTCAGTGTAGCTTCTCACTGGGAGCCTGCTGACCTTACTAACTATGACGGATTCACTCTGTCAAAAATCAGTTTCTTTCCAAGCGATGAGAATGCTACATATATTCTTAAAGTATGGACAGGACCAAGCGGCACAACTGAAGTATTAAGCCAGGATATTGTCACCTTTAACTTTGGCGAATGGAATGAAGTTGATCTTGATAATCCTGTAACTATTGATGCTTCTACCGATTTCTGGTTCGGTTATGAAACAACTCATCTTGGAGGTAGCCACCCTGCGGGTTGTGCTGCAGGTCCTGCAATTCAGGGTAAAGGCGATATGATCTTAACCGGTGGTTCATGGGAATCGTTATATGTCCTTACCGGTGGTGCATTAGACTACAACTGGAATCTTGCAGGCTATGTATCATTGTCTGATGGAATTGTTACTCCATTGATCGGACATGAAGTATCTCTTACACTTTCTGGCGATTCATTTGCTTCTGCCCTGGAAAGCGTGGTTACTAATAACCAATATTCTAAGTTCATACCCTCTTCAACTAAGGATTTGTCGTATAATGTTTATTTTAAACCTGAAGGTGGTTCATTTTCTCCGATAGCCAATACAGTTGATACATTTTATACTCATGAAGAGCCTATTATTGGGTGGAACTACTACTATGTTACCTCATTGCTTGACGGAGATGAGTCAGTTCCTTCAAATGAAGATTCTGTTCTTATCACAAGAATTGAAGAAAACATCTTCAACAACACCCTGGTTTACCCGAATCCGGCTACCGACATGGTAAATATCAAATCCGACTTCGAGATAAACTCTGTAATGGTTTATAACTATGCAGGTCAGATAGTGGCAAATGAGCAGGTTAACAGCAAATTCTACCAAATCAATACTTCACAGTACAATGCTGGAATTTATTTCTTCCGGATTGAAACTGATGAAGGTACGATCTCTAAGAGAATTATTGTCGAATAACGATTAATAATTTCTATACAAAAAAAGGCTGTCCATAAAAAGACAGCCTTTTTTTATATTTTTGGCAACTATTTATACGGAATAACGTAATTTGTGAAATGTAAAATATATTGCTTTGCGAATTCTCATTATTAAATGGAAAAAGGCTGAAGCTAAATATTTCAATAGTTTAAATAATATTAAAAAAAAAATTATGAAGCGAATTTTTCTGTCAATTTTTATCGTATTAAGTTTCCTGGCAGTTTCCAGGGCAAATGTTGTTAATACCGACGTTGCCGCACAAGTGGCAAAGAATCATTTTTGGAATTACTTAGGCGCTGAGGTTTATGAAAATATTACCTTGCATTTGAGTTACACCGAAACCGTTAATGGGTTACCTGTTTATTATGTTTTTGATGTAAATACTAATAACGGTTTTGTGATTGTAGCCGCCGATGATGATGTTTATCCCATTCTCGGTTATTCATTCGAAAGAAACTACAAAGACGAAACAGATAATCTTCCTCCCAATTTCTCTGCATGGATGAAGAACTATACTGATCAGATTGTTTATGTCAGGGAAAATTTATTATCAGCCGATGAAACAATTATAAATAAATGGGACGAACTGTTAGCATTTAGCTTTGAACCCGGCTATACTGACAACGTTGATCCTTTATTAACTACAAACTGGGATCAGAATTGCTATTATAATGCTTTATGTCCGCCTGATAACGGAGGTCCGTGCGGACATGTTTATGTGGGATGTGTTGCAACAGCCATGGGTCAGGTTATGAAATATCACAACTATCCTGAACAAGGCAGCGGTTCACATTCATATTATTGCCAGGGTTACGGAACCCAGTCGGCTAACTTCGGAGCTACTACTTATGACTGGACATCAATGCCTAATCAGCTTTATTCAAATAATACAGCAGTAGCAACATTGTTATACCACTGCGGTGTTGGTGTTGATATGCAATACTCCGCGTCTGGTTCCGGCGCCTTTAGTTCCGATGCCCGTAATGCACTTGTAGATTATTTCACTTATTCATCCGATGCGCAATTATTGACCAAGAGCAGCTTTTCGGCAACAGCCTGGGAAAATAAGTTAAAAAACGATTTGAATGCAGACAGACCTCTTTATTATGCCGGCTCCGGAGGTAATGTTGGACATGCTTTTGTTTGCGACGGATACCAGGGCACAAATTATTTCCACTTTAACTGGGGATGGAGCGGCTGGTACAACGGGTACTTTTATGTTAACAATCTGAATCCGGGCGGATATACTTTTAATCAGAACCAGCAAGCCATTTTTTATGTTTACCCCGAAGGCTCTTCTACTCTTACACCACCTGATAATCTTCAGGCTGAAATCGTTAATAATAATGATGTTCAGTTAACCTGGGACGCTCCTTCAGGCAAAGACCTGCTCGGCTATAATGTTTACAGGAATAACGAAAATATAAATTATACAACGGAAATCAATTATTATGATGAGAATCTCGATCCGGGAACTTATGAATACTATGTTGCCGCTGTTTATGACGAAGGTGAATCCATCCCGTCAGCTTCGGCTTCAGTATTAATAGGCGGAGGCACTATTACTATATTCTCCGATGACTTTGAAGCATACAACGCAGGTGAGCAATTAGTTTGTCAGAATTCAACCGACTGGACAACATGGAGCAATAATCCATGTTCTGCTGAAGACCCGTATATTAGCACCGACCAGGCTTACAGTGGTTCCCAGTCTGTTGTTATTGAAGGCACTAATGATTTGGTAAAAACCATTGCAGATTATACAACCGGCTTGTATAAAATAAGTTTCTATATTTATGTTCCCAATGGATTTTTAGGATATTTTAATACGTTACAGGATTTTGCAGGCTCAAACAGTTCATGGGGCATGCAAGTATTTTTTGATGATGGAGGCGCAGGCAGCATAGATGGCGGCGGACAAGCGGCAGCTACTTTTACATTCCAGTATAATACCTGGTTGTACAATGAAGTTATTGTTGATATTAATAACGATTGGGCTGAGTATAAACTGGAAGGAAATACTATTCATGGCTGGGTATGGAGTACCGGAGCATTCGGGCAAAATACTATGAACCAGTTGGGCGGTTCAAATTTTTATGCATGGGATGGCAGCACTAAAGGAACCCCAAAATATTATATTGATGATTATTTGTTGGAAGAATTAGGCGTAGGTCAATTAAATCCGCCAACCAATCTGCAAGCTGAAATAGTTAATGGTGATGTACATTTAACCTGGGACCCACCTGAAAATAAAGGCATACTCGGTTATAATGTTTATCATTCTCTAAATGGGGGAGGATTTATACTTTTAGGTTTTTACACAGGGCCTCTGCCATTTATACACGAAGATCCAGGGTCAGGATTACATCAGTATTTTGTTACTGCATTGTATGATGAAGGAGAATCTGAACCATCTAATACAGTTGAAGTTCTTATTACAGCTATTAATGATAATACACTTGATGAAACTACAGTGTTTCCAAACCCGGCTACCGATCAGGTAAATATCAGTTCTGATTATGAGATTAAAACCATAAGGGTTTTTAACTATGCCGGACAGGTTGTAGCTGATAAGAAAGTTAACAGCAAGTTTTATCAACTAAATACATCACAGTTCAACTCTGGAATTTACTTTTTTCAAGTTGAAACTAATGAAGGAATATTTTCCAAACGAATTATTGTAAAATAACGATTGAAAAATTTTGTTCAAAAAAGGCTGTCTTTTTTTGAGACAGCCTTTTTTTGTGCTGCCGATTCAACCCATGAATTATTTAGAATTGTTGAATCAGATAATTTTTTACTTTTGCACGATTTTCAAAAAATAAAGAAAGCATAGTTTAATGAAACAGAAATATTCGGAATACAAAAAGCTGGATCTTACTCAGATAGGAAACGAGATCGGAGAATACTGGAATCAACACAAAACATTTGAGAAAAGTATTGACATAAGGAAAGGTCATAAGCCATTTGTATTCTACGAAGGTCCTCCCTCTGCCAATGGAAGACCCGGAATACACCACATGATGGCGAGAGCTATTAAAGATATCTTTTGCCGTTATAAAACTATGAAGGGTTATCTGGTTGAGAGAAAAGCCGGTTGGGATACTCACGGACTGCCGGTTGAAATCAGTGTTGAAAAATCGCTTGGCATTACAAAAGAGGATATCGGAAAAAAAATCTCTGTTGAAGATTATAACAAAGCATGCCGTAAAGAAGTAATGCGATACAAGGATTTATGGGATGACCTCACAGTAAAAATGGGCTATTGGGTCAATCTGAAAAATCCATATATTACTTTCGACAACAAATACATTGAAACCGTTTGGTGGCTGTTGAAACGCTTATACGATAAAGGCTTATTGTATAAAGGGCATACCATCCAGCCTTATTCTCCTGCTGCCGGAACCGGACTCAGCTCACACGAACTGAACCTGCCCGGTTGCTACAAGGATGTAAAGGATAATACTGTCGTGGCTCAATTCAGGGTCGTAAGAAACGAAAAATCCAATTTTTTATTCGATGACCATCATGGCGATCTGTTCTTCCTGGCATGGACAACCACCCCCTGGACGCTCCCTTCCAATACAGCTCTTGCAGTGGGTCATAAAATTAATTATATCAAAGTAAAAACATTTAATCCATATACTCACAAACCAATCACGGTTATCCTTGGCAAGGATTTGTTAGACAAATATTTTCCAGAAAGCAATGCTGAGTTAAAGCTGGAAAATTACGAACCCGGACAGAAAAATATTCCTTTTGAGGTGGTTGCTGAATTTAAAGGTAAAGAACTTGAAGGAATCAGATTTGAGCAATTATTACCTTATGCACAGCCAACAGATGGCGATGCTTTTAAAGTGCTTACCGGAAATTTTGTTACAACCGACGAAGGAACTGGCATTGTCCATATTGCCCCGAGTTTTGGCGCCGATGACTTTAAAATAGCAAAAGAAAACGGAATAGGGTCGTTAACTATGGTTAATAAGCAAGGTAAATTTGTTGATGAAATGGGTGAATTTGCAGGCAGGTATGTAAAACCGGAATACGACCCGGATAACGATTCTGATAAAGATGACCCTGTTGACATTGATATAATTGTAAAGCTTAAAAAAGAAAACAAAGCCTTTAAAATCGAAAAATACATTCACTCTTACCCCCATTGCTGGCGAACCGATAAACCAATCCTGTATTATCCGTTGGATTCGTGGTTTATCAAAACAACAGCTTTCAAAGAGCGATTGATTGAACTTAACAACACCATAAACTGGAAACCAAAAGCAACCGGTATTGGACGATTTGGCAACTGGCTGGAAAATTTGGTTGACTGGAACCTGTCGCGATCGAGGTATTGGGGAGTTCCTTTGCCTGTATGGACTACGGAGGACAGGGAGGAACAAATTTGCATCGGCTCGGCAGAAGAACTGAAAAAAGAAATCGGAAAGTCGGTTGAAGCCGGATTCATGACTTCAAATCCTCTTGAAAATTTTGTTCCGGGAAACAATTCAAAAGATAATTATGAAACATTTGATTTTCATAAACCTTATGTTGATGAGATTTTACTTGTTTCTCCTTCCGGTAAAAAAATGTACCGCGAACCCGGCTTGATAGATGTGTGGTTCGATTCGGGCGCCATGCCTTATGCCCAGTTCCATTATCCTTTCGAAAATAAAGAAAATCTGAGCGAATACTTTCCGGCTGATTTTATTGCCGAAGGTGTTGACCAGACAAGAGGCTGGTTTTTTACTTTACATGCCATTTCCACAATGGTTTTCGACTCTGTTTCATATAAGGCGTGCCTGTCAAACGGGCTTGTCCTTGATGCGGATGGAAATAAAATGTCGAAACGCCTCGGTAATGCCGTTGATCCGTTTGAAACAATTGAAAAATACGGACCTGATGCTACCCGATGGTATATGATTACTAATGCTCAACCCTGGGACAATCTGAAATTCGATTTAACAGGCGTAGATGAAGCACGACGGAAATTTTTTGGTACATTATATAATACTTACGCATTTTTTACTCTGTATGCTAATATTGACGGATTTGATTATTCTGAGGAAGAAATTCCGGTAGAGAAGCGGCAGGAACTCGACAGGTGGATAATTTCAGAATTAAATACTCTGATAAAAAATGTAAATGAATATTACAACGATTACGAACCAACCAAAGCCGGAAGGGCAATTGCCGAATTTCTTGATGTTCACCTTAGCAACTGGTACGTGCGTTTGAGCAGAAGAAGGTTCTGGAAAGGCGAATATTCCGAAGATAAGATCTCTGCCTATCAAACATTATATAAATGCCTTGAAGTAATTGCACAATTAGCATCTCCTATTGCTCCATTCTTTATGGAGAAGATGTTTGTTGATTTGAATAATGTTACAAAAAGATTTAGTGCGGATTCAGTTCATCTAACTGATTTCCCGAAAGCTGATGAATCTGTGATTGATAAAAGCCTGGAAGAACGAATGGAACTGGCTCAAAAAATATCTTCCATGGTTCTGTCGTTGCGTAAAAAAACCAATATCAGGGTTCGTCAGCCATTGAATAAAATAATGATCCCTGTTATTAACGGTAATTTCAAAGAAAAAGTTGAGACTGTAAAAACACTGATTCTGTCGGAAGTTAATGTGAAAGAACTGGAATATATGATAGACGATAGTATTTTGGTTAAAAAAGTAAAACCAAACTTTAAAGTTTTAGGACCTAAGTACGGAAAGCTGATAAAATCAATTGCCGCCGAACTCTCTAAGTTTAATAAATATCAGATCGGACAACTTGAAACAGATGGGAAATATTCTCTCAAAATTAACGATGAAGATATTGAAATTCTACTCTCCGACGTTGAGATAATCACGGAAGATATCCCGGGCTGGCTTGTAAGCACAATAGGACCATTAACCGTTGCGTTAGATATTACTATTACAGATGAATTAAAAAACGAAGGTATTGCCCGTGAACTGATAAACAGGATTCAAAACATAAGGAAAGAAAAGCAATTTGAAGTTACCGATAAAATTACGATAAAAATTGAAAAAAATAATGAATTAGAATTAGCTGTGAATACAAATTATTCATATATTTGCTCGGAAACTTTGGCTGGTTCATTGGAACTTACGGATGAGATTGATGAAGATAAAAAGGTACAAATCGAATTAGCTAAAAATCTTAAAATAAATATTATCATTGAAAAACAATTTAATTAAATATACGTTTATAACCAAAAATATACGGCTATGACAAAGGAAGATACAACTACGGAAGTTAAAAAAACCAGATATTCAGATGAGGAACTCGAAGAATTTCGTAAAATTATTCTGGAAAAACTTGAAAAAGCAAGGGAAGACCTTAAAATGCTGACAGATGCATATTCACATGCCAACGAACATGATACCACTGATACTTCCCCGACTTTTAAAGTACTGGAAGAAGGATATCAGGTGTTATCAAAAGAAGAAAACAGCCGACTTGCTGCCCGGCAGCAAAAATTTATTAATTCGCTGGAAAACGCCCTGATCCGAATTGAAAGTAAAACTTATGGTATCTGCAGGACTACCGGCAAGCTAATCTCAAAAGAAAGGCTGAGAAGTGTGCCTCATGCAACCCTCAGTATTGACGCTAAATTAAATCGATCTCAAAAAAAGTAAAATTATTTACTTTCAACCTTTTCCTTTCATATTGAAGAAAGCGGCATTTATAATCCTGTTAGTTTTAATCGCAGATCAAGTCTTTAAGATTTGGGTTAAAACCCACATGACCATAGGTCAGGAAATTCCTGTTATCGGTAATTGGTTCATTATTCATTTTACCGAGAACGAAGGAATGGCATTCGGGATGAGATTCGGCGGAAATTTCGGAAAACTATTCCTCAGTATTTTCAGGATATTTGCTGTTATTATTATAGGAGGATACCTGATACGGCTTACAAAAAAGAAAGAAAAGACGGGATTAATACTGAGCCTGTCACTAATATTTGCCGGAGCACTCGGAAATATAATCGACAGCGCATTTTATGGTATGATATTCAGCGAAAGCAAATTTCATGAAGTTGCTATATTATTTCCTTCCGAAGGAGGCTACAGCAGTTTTTTACACGGCAAAGTTGTTGATATGCTTTACTTCCCTGTTATAAAAGGATATTACCCAACATGGTTCCCGTTTTGGGGAGGTAACGATTTTATCTTTTTCAGACCCGTTTTTAATATTGCTGATTCTTCCATCACAATCGGGGTTTTTATTTTAATAATCTTCCAAAAAAAATTCTTTAAAAAGGAAAATAAGGAAATAAGAGAAATAGAGTAATTATCCTTATAAAACCTTATGCACTTTACACCCTTAAACCTTTATACACTTAACCTTTATTTCATGCGAAAGCACATCAGACATGACAAGTCAGGGAATGATTGTGCGCCGGAGACCCATGCGGGCTAACTTTGTGTCGCTTGCCCTGTCGGGAAACAAATATAAATAGAGTCGAACCTGAAAAAGTTATGGCTTATGTGAGTGAATGGGCTGAAGATAAAAATGAAAAGGTTCGCCGTTTTGCAAGTGAAGGATGTCGTTCGAGGTTACCCTGGGCAATGGCATTACCCAAATTCAAAAAGGATTCGAGCCTTATTATACCAATTTTGGAAAAGCTAAAAAATGATGATTCTGAGTTCGTCCGCAGGAGTGTTGCAAATAATTTGAATGATATATCGAAAGATCATCCTGATCTGGTTTTGGATATAAGTAAGAAATGGTATGGAAAGTCAGAAAAAACAGACCGGTTAATAAAACATGCTTGTAGAAGTATGCTGAAAGCGGGTAATAAAAGAGCGCTGTTGCTATTTGGGTACGGTGATCCGACAGAAATAAGTGTGAAAAAATTGAAACTTAATGATAAGTCTGTGATAATAGGGAAAAACCTGCATTACTCGTTCGAATTATTAATTACAGGGGAAAAGGCACAAAAAGTACGTCTGGAATATAGGATTGATTTTAGGAAAGCAAACGGAAAGCAATCCGGGAAAATATTTCAAATTGCCGAAAACACATACAATCCGGAGAATTATCCATTTTCAAGAAAACATTCTTTTGCTGATATGTCAACTCGTAAACACTTCGAAGGAGAACACCGGATAACAATAATAGTTAATGGAGAGGAAATGGCGAATAGGTCTTTTGAGGTGAAAAGGTAAATTGTTTGATATAGGAGTATTACATTTTTGCTTGCATATTAGGCATATTATTCGGATATTTGTTGCTTAATAATATGTTATGTGCTATGTAATTGTTTAAATTATAGAAACTGCAAATTAAATACTTAGTTTAATCTATTAAACACAAGGAAAGGATTTTTATGGTTGAGTTCAGCAGCGATTTTTACACAAGCAAAGAAGATTTGCTCAATTATTTCAGAGAAAGGGCACAGGAGTCATTAGACGAAATAGGCATTACATATGGAGTGAATCAGTTTAAACAACGATCAAAGGAATTAAATACTGCAATCAATAAAACCGAAGATAGTTTAAAGAAAACTT
>JAIORT010000620.1 GCA_021107975.1 Bacteroidales bacterium
GGCTGAAACCTGGAAATTATCGGAAATAGAAATAGAATGGGAGTTATGAGAGAATGAATAATTATCTTTATTCTGATAAGATTAATTGTGTAAATTTGAAGTAAGAAATGCTAAATATGATCGTTTGGTTATCAAATATAAATGCCAGATCAATTCATTAACACTAATTTTTGGGTTTGCTTTGAAACAACATCATTTTCATCTTTAATAGTCAATGTATAGATGTACATGCCGTTTTTAAGTTTGTTACCTGTGGCATCGGTTCCGTCCCACTCTAAGAATGGTGCAGAAATACCGGAAGTAATTATAGAATTTGAATAATTTAAAACGCTTTTGCCGGTCAGATCAAATATTTCAAGGTCAATATCCAACTCATCACCCGGTCTGGTATGGTCAAAAGTAAAAGTTGTTTTGTCTTTGAATGGATTGGGAAAGTTCATAACATTGTTCAGTGATAGCGAAGCATTAAGATTTATAACAAACTCAATTGTAACTTCGGAAGGATTATTATATACATCCCAGGCTTTTAGCGTTAATGTGTGCCTTCCGTCACAAAGGTTATAAAAAGGATATGTAATTTTGCCGCTTTGATAAGTGTCAATATCCGGTTCAAAAAAATCATACAGGAAAATCGTATTATTATAATCTTGGTCCAATACCGCAATCATGTCATGCCCTATTCCATTTCCCGACAGATTAATCCCGTGGGTATCATTCAAATAAGCCAGCATTACGGGGTCCTTATTGGTTTGATCTCCCGATACAAACTTTTCATCGTTCAGGTATAATTTAATTTCAGGACCTTCGGTATCGGTTTCGGCATTTTCATTAAAACCACCTATTATTATTTCATCGAAATAACCTTCTGCATCCGACTCATCAGAAAATGCATAATAACTTATTTTTCCCGAACCATAATTATAAGCAATATCTTTGGGAACCATAAATGAAAATGAAAAATCTCCATTGGCAACACTTGCTTTTCCCTGCCAGATAATTTTATTCTGGCAATAAAACTCCACAGGAAAGCTATTTCCATCATTTCCAAATGTTTTATAAGTGGCAGCTTTATCATAAACAACGGGATGCAGGATACCATTAAAATCCGTTACTTTTTGTCCGTTATCATCAGCAATCATACCTTTTACGGTTATTTCAGTCAGAGCCTGTAAAGTATCAGTCAACTCTAACTCAGTATCAATACCGTTTATTTGTAATGTGTTGATTTCAAACTCAGGGTAAGCCATTTTTAGTGCAGGGTCTCCGAGAAGAATAAAATTCCTTGTTGTAAGCATTCCGGGCGGTTTCGACAGTCTTATAAGATCTCCCATGTATGGAAACTCTCCATCTGACCTGTTAAAAGCATGTAGGTATATAAGTTTGTTCGATGCAAAATTAGCCGTGGAATAAGCAAGCCGGGCTGTAGTAAATAAAACAATACCACCTCCATTCGGATTTAGAAAAACCAATTCGCCGCCCGATTTAGACTCAGGCTCGTCAAATCTGCTGAATTGGCAGGTAGCAGTTATAAAAACAGGTGATTTATCAGGATTTATCCAATTGTTTATATCCGATATTTGCAAAATTCTTTCATGCGCCCAGCCTCCTTTACCTCCATGACCAATGTAATTAATAATTAATGCGCCTTCCTCCACTTGTTTGTTTATAGCTGCATTAACATCAGGATACTTATGTCCGCTTGGAGTTGATACCTGTGGATAAGCATCAAGGTATATTTTATTCAGGTTGTATTGTAGCGGTATCATTCTTGCAAGGCTGTCAGCCTGGTCTAAATGAAGGTTTCCATCTTCATCATCCGCAATAATACAGATTTTTGATCTCCAATTACCAAACTGCGGTTCTCCTTTAGTAATATAACGTTCTATTTTATCAACAACCTCCATGGCTTCTTCAGATGTTTGAACAGGCAACCGACCTATTCCTAAATCTAAAGTACCAATACCATCATTACCTTCATTATCATCCAAATAGCCGAAGTAATCATCTATTACATAGCTTTCAGCCGCTTTTAAAGACTCTTTGTTTTGAAAAGCAGGAATAAAATTAGTATTGCCTTCTAACCTGTCTTTCGGATCGTAAGACCCATCGCCAATTAACATAAGAAAACGTGTTTCCTGACCTTCAAATTTATCATAAAACATTTTCATCATATCCCTTATGGCTGTCGGGTCTTGTGAACCGGAAGAAAACTCATTATAGATTTCGTTTGGAGAAGTAATTAAAATAGTCATTCCGTCTTTTGTTTCATGGAGTTGTTTTAATCTTTGTGCCGATTCCTTAAACAATGGATGCGTTACAATAACCATATCAAACGGTCCGCTGCCATGCAAATCCTGATTTTCGATTATTTCGACAAATTCAGGTGAATAAAACATAGTACTGTCAAAGGCAACAAACTCCCGTAAAGAATCAGTATGAAGAGTGAAAAATAAATCACCTTTACTAAATTGTGATTCAACAATTTTAGGATTTATATTATCTGTAACTTCCCAAATTTGAGTATTCTCGTTTGTGTTTGAAACAATGAATTTAGTAATACTGCCTTCATTGATGCAAGTTAAATCCCTGAATAATAACTGACTTTCTATGAGTTTTAGATTAGATGTTGCATTAACTTTAATATAATTAAGCCATGCACGGGATATCTCACTTGCCGGTAAATATTCCAATTCAACCTGAATATTCGAACCGGAAGCGTTATAATGAATGGTTTTCTTTTTCTTTCGTGCATACATAGTCGAAGTGGGTTGTACAGACGTAAGAGTGATGGTATCGCTATAGTCATCATTTATTCTTATAACCATTTTTTCATTATCAAATGTTCTGTTAACAACCTCAATTTTAATTATAACATCTTCGCTATTAATTATTTCGGGGAACTCAAATTCATACTGTCTTGTATTTATCTCACCAAACTCATCTCCATACCATTCTTTTCCTGATTTTATCAGGTTAATGTTTTCATCTTCTTTTGCTGTGTAATTATTATATTTTGTAATAATATGGCTTGGATTAGAAGTGGATGACGGCTGAGATTCCAACCTCTTTCCCGGACCCAAAGAGGCGGTTAAAAAATAATAGTTATGATTATTATATAGGTTCACATTATAATTAAAAAATCCTAAAACAAGATTCCAGGTATGAGGACTGTTCCCAAAGAACAAAATATAGTCGTCTTCATCAAATGTACCGTCTTCTTCTCCTTTAACATAAATGGCATTTTCCTGCAAATCATCATACCTGAAAGTTTTATTTGACTCGGGTAACATACCTGTTCCATTGCCATAAATCCTTATATTTTTAGGGTCAACAGAAGACGGTTCTATTCCATAGTTAACAATGTCATTATATGTAATTTTATAAATCCCGGATTTTTCGACTTTAATTTTATACCAATCACCCGATGCTAAAACCGAATGATCAGCATATTGTCGTAAAGTGGATTT
Source organism: Bacteroidales bacterium (assembly GCA_021107975.1). Taxonomy (GTDB): domain Bacteria; phylum Bacteroidota; class Bacteroidia; order Bacteroidales; family JAADJA01; genus JAADJA01. The sequence continues at coordinate 3,468 of JAIORT010000620.1, forward strand.
GAAAGAACCCTCGCTTAACTTAATGATATTAATTTTTATTTTGAATGATACCAGTTTTTCAAATTGCCCTGTTGATGTGTTTAACCTGATTGGTGTGAAACTGATAATTCCATAAGGAAATTTACGTTCGATGGCAATACTTGTGTTTATTTCAATATCTTCCTTATTATAACCATTTCTATTTAAAAATGAAATTTCCTCAGTATTACAGGGCTTAAAAACAGTTGAGATTATTTCAGCAGATAATTCAACATTTTTAGAATCCAGGGGTATTCTTTCCAAATATAATGGTAACGATGTTGCAGGATCTATTACAGCATTTTCAAAATACATGTACTCAAGAAATGTGTTTTCGGCAACTCTGTCTTTTATTATACCTTTCCATATAATGGCATTTTCAATTTCAAGGCTCTGAGAAATACCTGTCAGGGGTAGTATAAGAAAGAAATATAATATGAAATATAGATTGTTTTTCATGCCTATTTTCCTACAATAATAAAAAAACTTATTGGATTTTTATACATTAAATAAAAGACGCTTTAAAAATTAAAAAAGTTGCGTAAAGAAAAATAATATGAATAGTCGGAATCAGAAATAATAAAAGGAAAATAATAATTTATTTTAAAATAACTAACTTATCTCTTTTCTCGTTAAGCGTCCCGTCAGGATTTTTTGCTATTACCCTGTATATATAAATACCTTGCCTGAGTTTATTACCTCCGTCATCCGTACCATTCCATTCAAACGATTTATACTTGTAACCGCCCGAGTAATAAATATCACTTATTGTTTTTACTAATTGTCCTGTTATTGAATATATCCTGATCATCACATCAAGATGCTGTTCAGCCTGGTTATGCTCGAATGAAAAAGTTGTGCTGTATTTAAACGGGTTAGGATAATTCATTAAACATTTAATTGCCATTTCATTTGATTCAGCAACTATGAATTCGGTATAAACTGTCGAAGAATTATTATAAACGTCCCAAACCTTCAGGGATAATTTGTGATAACCATCGTTCAGATTAAAGAATGGATATCTGATAGTTCCATTTTTATAGTTATCCAAATCCGACTCATAATAATCGTTAAGAATGTAAGTATCACTTTCGTCAAGTGTTGCTAAAATATCATGTCCTATTCCGCTTCCAACGGTATTAATACCACTTTCGTCGAATACATAAGCCAGTAAAACAGGGTTTTCGTCAGTTAATCCTCCTTTTATAAAATTAATATCATTCATAAACAATTCTACTGTCGGACCACATATATCAGGCTTTGCATTTTCGTTATATCCGCCAATAACAACATCAACGAAATAGCCTGCTCCGTCAATATTCTCATTCTTTGCGTAATAACTCAGTTTCCCAAAACCATATTGGTATGCGATATCTTTAGGCGCAATAAATGTAAATGACCATTCGCCGTTCGTAACACTTGCTTTTCCTTTATAAAGTGCATTTTTCTGAATATAAAATGTAGCCGGAGTACTTCCGGGATCGTTTCCAAGAGTTGAATACTTTGCCGGCTTATCAAATACTGTTGGGTATAAAACCCCATTAAAATCAGTTAATTTGTTACCGTAATAATCCTGCATTTCGCCTGAAATTGTAACTTCGGATAATGCCCTTATCGTATCAATGCTTTCTGTTACTGAAATATTATTAATAGCGGCAGTAATAACATTATGCTCAGGAAACGCTAATTTTAAAGCAGGATCGCCCATTAACATAAATTTTGTGTTTTCTGTGCTGACACTCTGATTTTTTGCTAAGCGGATAACATCGCCCAAACGATAATACTCTCCGTCGATCTTTTTTAAGGCAAATTCGATAAAATTTTTATTTAATGTTAAATTTGAGCTTGCAAAAGTTGGTCTTGTAGTTGTGAACAAAGAAATGCCTCCGCCTTCAGGATTAAGAAAAATATATTCTCCGGCAGAAGTTCTTCCTGGATCGTCAAAACGGCTGACCTCGCAAGTAGCAGTGATAAAAACAGGCATATTGTCGAAATTCGACCAACTGTTAATATCAGCAACTTGTGTTATACGTTCATGAGCCAATCCTCCTTCACCTCCATGTCCGACATAATTCATAATCAATGCACCTCTTTTAACGCGGTTGTTTATTGCCTGCGTTACAGCGGGATATCTTTCACCGGTTGGTGTGGAAATTTGTTGGAAAGCATCAAGATAAATTTTATCTATATTCAATGTCGTATCCATTGTTTGAATTAGCGCTGCCAATTGTTCTGCATGTTTAAAATGAAGGTTAGAATCCTCATCATCCGCTATCAGGCAAACTACATTCCGCCAGTCGCCCATTACCGCATTAGTATTAACTGAATAATGAATCACCTTATCCACAGCGTTTTTAGCTTGTTCAACCGAAGAAACTATAAATCTTCCTATCCCAATATCAAGCATGCTATCATCCGGTATATTATCTAATAATCCATAAAAGTCATCTTTTACGATGGAGCTTATCGGGTGAAGAGACTGTACCGACTCCCATGTAGGAATATAATTGGTATTGTTAACAATCCTGTTTTTATTATCGTATGAACCATCGCCGAATAGCAAAAGATACCTTGGTTCATTATTAAGTGAAGCCTTGTCGTAAAGCATTTTTACAAAATCTCTTATCGCTGTAATATCCTGCGCTCCGCTCGAAAACTCATTATAAATAACTGGCGTTTCAACAACAAAAACACTTAAATCGTCGTAAGTTTTGTGATGATTTGCCAAACGGTTAGCTTCTTCCGTAAACAAAGGATGAGTAATAATTATCATATCGTACTGCCCGGTACCGTGTAAATTCTGATTATTGATTTTTCCTGTGAACCCGACAGAATAAAAGGAAGACCCGTCATAAGCAACAAATTCCTGAAGAGTATCGGAAGCAAGCCTGAAAACAAATTTATCATTCCCGTTTGTTGTTTCAATATTTTTAATGTTTAACGGCTTAGTTACATTCCAAACAGTAAGATTTGACGGAGCATTTGACACAGTATATTCAGTAACATATTCCTGACCTGCTGTGCTTAGGCTGCGGAAAGCCAGTTGCCCTCCGGTAAAGGCTAAATTTCTGACTACATTTAACGTAAAATAATTCAACCAGCCTACCGAAGATGATAAAGACTTATTATATATAATTTCGATTTTAATGTTGGTGCCCTGCGGATAAAAATTAATAGAATCCATTTTTGCCTTTGCATATACAGAAAAGGACTCGTTGCTTATTTCTTTTAAATAAATATTAAGTTTTTTCTCGTTATTAAAATAAAAATCAAACGAACTGGACTTATCCGATCTTGCCGCAACGCTAACTTCAAAATAAACTTTTGAGTTAAGATCAAGGTTTGTGATGTTAAATTCTTCAATTAAGCTATTGTTCAAATCGAAAGTTTCTCCATACCACACTCTGCCCGATTTAATCAGGTTTACCTCATCAATCTCATGGTGATAGCCCTCATCGAATTTTGATACAAAGTTAGTAGGGTCTGAAGTTGAAGATGCCTGATTTTGAATACGCTTACCTTCACCCAAATCGGTGGTAATAAAATAATAAGTATAATCGGAATACAGATTCAGATTTTTATTTAACTGACCATCGAATTTCCAAACATCAGGAGATTGACCATAAAATAAAATATAATCACTGTTATCGAAACTTCCATCTTCCTCGCCAACGACAATAATTGCATTCTCCTGCAAGTCATCATACCTGAATATAGTAGGGTTTTCAGGAAGCATACCTCCGCCATTACCGTAAAGCCTTATATTTTTAGGATTAATTGAGTTGACATCAATTCCCATATCCTGTAATTCCTGGTAAGATATTTTATGGATACCAGTATTGGTAACTGCAATTTTGTACCAGTTTCCGGTGGCAAGTACCGAACTCTCTTTATATGTTGATGATTTTAATTGGTATTGAGGTTTACCTGTATTAATTGTTGTAATTTCAATTTCAAATGCAATAAGTCTTTCATAAAATCCGGTAATTTCATTTTTTCTGATAGGAACGAATGATATGGATGCGTAAGGTTTTTTTCTCTCAAAAGAAAGATTACCGTTTATGCTTATTTCTTCATTTATCCTCTCCAGCCCTTCTATTTGCTGAATTTCCTTATCAGAAACAGGTTCAAATATTTTATTGAATAATTGAACACTAAACTCAAAATCAGAAGAGGATAATGGAATCCTTTCAAAGTAAACAGGCAGGAAATCATTAGTATAATCGTTTAACGATCCTTCAAATCTTAAAATCGAAATATATTCATTTTCACTAATTTCGATTTTTTGTATTCCTTTCCATATAATACTTCTTTTATATTTTTGAGTGCCGGACAAAACGAAAGCCGGTATTACGAATAAAATAAAAACAAATAAATATTTCTTTCTCATTTCATTTGTCTATATTTGAAATTTATATGCGAAACAAAAAACAGGTTTATAACGTTATAGCAATATTTATATTGTTAATGTAAGTAAATCGACATAACTGCATTGAGCATCAATTCAAAAATATCTGTTTTACGTTGTTATCCGGCAAAAGCTATTAAGTTTTATGCCTCTATACAAATTATTATTTTTCTGATTATCCTAAAAAACGGATATTCTCAGGACCCGTGTTTTTCGCAGTTCTATGCAAATCCATTATACCTGAATCCTGCCTTAGCCGGCACAAATGAATGTTCAAGGCTGTTTTTCAATTACAGGAATCAATGGCCTTCTTTATCCGACAATTTTATTACGTACAGCGCATCTGCCGATCAATATATTAATGCAATTTCGGGCGGTGTGGGTGTAATCTTTACTTCGGATAATGCCGGAAGCGGTACAATAAATACAACCAGAATCAGCGCTATATATTCGTATCATTTAAAACTAACTCACAATTCAAGCCTTAATGCCGGCTTTGAAGTTACTTACCACCACCAGAAATTGAACTGGGATAAACTGGTTTTCTCGGATATGATCGATCCTGTTTCGGGAGCAGTTAATCCCGGGAATTCAGGAGAAAAACCCCCGGAGAATATATCTGTTTCGGTTCCTGATTTCTCAACCGGATTATTGCTGGGAATCAAAGAAAAATATTTCATTGGCATTGCCGCTCATCACCTGGCTCAACCAAATTTGAAGTATTACAGTAATTCTGAAAAAAATCCACTTTATATAAAATATACACTTCATGCAGGCACAATAATCAATCTCGCCGGAGGTAATTACAGGAATGAGAGGAGCAGATTCACACTTTCACCGAATATCCTTTTCCAGCATCAACAAAATTCCAACCAGGTAAATTTTGGCTTTTATATCGAAAAATTTCCTTTAATAGCAGGAATCTGGTACAGACATAATATTAGTAATACTGACGGAGCCATATTCCTGATTGGAATTAAACAAAAAAGATTTAACTTTGGCTACACTTATGATTTAACTTTGTCGAAGCTAAAAGGCTATACTGGCGGTGCTCACGAAGCATCGCTGGCACTATTGATTAATTGTGAAAAAAAAAGAAATAAACCCGGGGCAATAAAATGTCCGGAATTTTAGTTATGTTTGCAATCTAATTTTAAAAAAATGAAGTATTTCAGTTTCTTAGCAACCACAGTATTTATCGGTTCAATTTTATTATTTTCTGCTTGCTCAAAGCAGAAATCTGCCACAACCGGATGGGACTATAATAATGCCAAAACCGGCGGATTTGAAGTTGCAGATTATAGAGGACAGATTACAGGTCCTGGTCTTATTTTTATTGAGGGTGGTACATTTACTATGGGAACAAACTATGATGATCCTATGTTCGAATGGCACAGTGCTCCGCGAAGAGTTACAGTTAGGTCATTTTATATGGACGAGACCGAAATAGCCAATGTTGATTATCTTGAATACTTGTTTTGGGTAAACAGAGTATTTGGTACTGATTATCCTGAGGTTTATAAAAAAGCCTTGCCTGATACACTTGTTTGGCGCGACAGGTTAGCCTACAATGAACCTATGGTCGAAATTTATCTTAGACATCCTGCCTATCATTATTATCCGGTAGTTGGTGTTAGTTGGATACAAGCCAGTGACTATTGTGCATGGCGAACTGACAGGGTGAATGAAATGTTATTAATCGAGCGCGGTATTTTAGAAATGGATCCTGACCAGATAAATGAGAATAATTTTAATACTGAATCGTACTTAGCCGGGCAATACGAAGGCTTGGTCAATAAAAACCTTCAGGATCTGAATCCTAACAGTACAGGAGAAAGAAGGGTCAGGTTGGAAGATGGTATAATGCTGCCGCGGTACAGGCTTCCGACAGAAGCAGAATGGGAATTTGCTGCATTGGGTCAAATCGGGAACACAGTGTATGAACGGGTACTCGACAGAAGGATTTACCCATGGAACAGCCATGTTCTTAGAACTGATGAGAAAAATTATTACGGCAGTTATCTTGGAAATTTTAAAAGAGGCAAGGGCGATTATGCCGGTGTAGCCGGAGACCTTAACGATGGAGCAATCGGACCAGCTATGGTTGGTTCGTTCTGGCCAAACGATTATGGTTTATATAACATGGCTGGCAATGTTAGCGAATGGGTATTGGATGTTTACCGCCCGCTTTCGTATGAAGATATGACTGATTTGAACCCATTCAGGGGAAATATTTTTCAGCATAAAGTTAGAGATTCAGAAGGTCTTATTGCAGAAAAAGATGAATTTGGCAGATTACAATACGACGATGTTCCTGTTGAAGACATTGTAAATCAAAATAGAAAAAACTATCGTAAAGCCGATAATGTAAATTATACTGACGGCGACTTCCAGTCAACAATTAACACTGAAGACTGGCTCAGGCAGACCGAGGATTCTCATTCCAGCACGATGTATGATTACTCCGGAACAACAATGATAAATGACAATGCACGGGTATATAAAGGAGGTTCATGGAAAGATAATTCATATTGGATGATGCCTTCAACCAGGAGATTTCTTGATGAAAATTCATCCACTGATTATATTGGATTCCGCTGCGCAATGGATCGTGTTGGTAGCGATGATGGATTATAAATATATTATACTTTATATAAAAACCCCATTCCTGAAACCGGAATGGGGTTTATTTTTTTATTTTTGTCAGATATGAAAACAACGATAAAAGAATTATATAATATATTCCTGAAATATCCTCACATCACTACCGATTCCAGGCAAGTTTGCTCAAATTCAATTTTTTTTGCACTTAAAGGAGAAAATTTCAATGGTAATGATTATGCATCAGATGCAATTGATAAAGGGGCAAAACTTGTTGTAATCGACGAGGTAAAAAATAAACCTGATAATAGTTTTTTCGTTGTAAAAGACGTACTTACAACTTTACAGCAACTTGCTGCATTCCATCGGAAAAATCTAAACCTGCAGGTTATCGGCATTACCGGAACTAATGGCAAAACCACAACTAAAGAGTTAATTCAACTAATTTTATCAAAAAGATACAAATCAAAAGCAACTGAGGGAAATTTTAATAATCACATTGGCGTACCACTTACAATTTTATCTTTATCAACAGACCACGATTTTGCAGTAATAGAAATGGGTGCGAACCATATTGGAGAAATAGCACTATTATGCGAAATTGCCCGTCCTGATTTTGGTATAATTACTAATATCGGCAAAGCTCACTTAGAAGGTTTCGGAGGATTAAAAGGTGTGATAAAAGCTAAAAGCGAACTCTATGATTATATCAGGCAAAACAACGGCAAAATATTTATTAATACTGATAATGAAATTTTAACAGAAATTGGAGATGGCATAAAACCGATTACTTACGGAACAGGCGAAAAATGTTATTGTACAGGTACATTAATTGAATCGTTTCCTTTTCTTAACCTGAAATACCAGGTTGGCATAAATAGTTATTTTATAAAGTCAAAATTGACAGGCTGCTATAATTTCGAAAATATTCTTGCGGCAATTTGTATTGGCAGCTATTTTAAAATTGAACCTGAAGATATAAAAGAAGCTTTCGAATCTTATGAACCGAAAAACAACAGGTCGCAGCTAATAACCACATCAAAAAATAAAATTATACTTGATGCCTATAATGCAAATCCAACCAGCATGAAAGCGGCAATTGAAAATATTTCTCAAAATCCATATAAAAATAAGATTCTGATACTTGGCGATATGCTGGAATTAGGCACAGAAAGCGAAAAAGAACATGCGAATATTCTTAAGCTCATTGATAAAACCAAATTTCAGAACGTTTTTTTAGTTGGAGATAATTTTTATTCGGTTGCCAAAAGCAGTGGTTACAAATGCTTTAATTCTGCTTCCAACCTGATTGATTATCTTAGAACAAAAGCTATTGAAAACTCTACAATTTTATTAAAGGCGTCGCGCAGAATCGAATTAGAAACAATAGTTGATGTGCTGTAAATGGAAAGCTACAAAGTAATCGGCTTAATGTCAGGCACCTCTCTGGATGGAGTGGATATTGCATATTGTCAATTTTTTTTTGATAATAAATGGAAATACGAAATCATTGAAGCAAAAACGATTGAATATTCCGAAAAGTGGATCGAGAGGCTGAAAAATCTTCATGAAACAAATGCCGAAACCTTAGCTTTAACTCATGTTGAATACGGGCATTATCTCGGTCAGATTACAAAAGATTTCATTGACCGGCATGATCTTTCTCCTGATTTTATTTCATCACACGGGCATACGGTTTTTCATCAGCCCGAGAAACACTTCACCCTTCAGATAGGCGATGGCTCTGCTATTTCCTCCGAATCGGGCTTCCCTGTTGTATTTGATTTCCGGTCGAAAGATGTTGCCCTTGGAGGGCAAGGCGCTCCGTTGGTTCCAATCGGTGACAAACTATTATTTTCTGAATATGAGTTCTGCCTGAACCTTGGAGGGATTGCAAATATTTCGTTCGAGCACGAAGGGCAAAGAATTGCTTTTGATATTTGCCCGGTTAATTTAGTATTGAACTACCTGGCAAACCAAGCCGGTGAAAAATTCGATAAAAATGGCATATTAGCCTCTCAGGGGAACATTAATGAACGTTTATTGCAAGAATTAAACAGCCTTCCTTTTTACATCCGCAAACCTCCCAAATCATTAGGGAAAGAATGGGTCGTAGCACAGATTTTACCTTTAATAAAAAAATGCAATATAAACATCAAAGATAAACTAAGAACATATTCAGAGCATATTGCTATGCAAATTTCCAGAGCTATTAAATATTATTCCAATGGAAAAAATTTTATTACAGGCGGTGGAGCACGCAATGTGTTTCTGATTAACAGAATAAAAGCAAACAGCAAACATATTGTTATTATACCCGACAATCGTCTTATTGATTATAAAGAAGCATTGATATTTGCTTTTCTCGGTGTATTACGAAAAAGAAATGAAGTTAATTGTCTTTCCTCGGTAACCGGCGCAAGAAGAGATTCAAGCAGCGGACAAATTGTAACCGTAAAATAAACATAACAATTATTCGTTTTAGGGTAAAATCGGTTACAAATGCAAATTAATTTTTATTCAAAAACACAGCGATAAATATCAACATTACGCTGTTTATAAAAAACACATTGTATCACACACCCTTGCTGCTTATATAAGTAATTTTACCCTTTTTAAAATAAATTAAACAAATTATGTTAACAGGAATCTTATTGCAGATAACGCAAACAGGACAGGCTGTGGCTGATACCGTTAGTCAGGCTGCCGGTCAACTTGGAGGAGAACCTACCGAAATATCAATGTCGCTTTTGGAATTAGCTATGAAAGGAGGCTGGATATTAGCCATCCTGGCTATATTTTCTATAATTGCCATTTATATTTTTTTTGAAAGATTTTTTGCCATTAACAGAGGCTCAAGAGAAGAAAAGAATTTCATGAACAATATCCGTGATTTTATTCATAATGGAAGAATAGACTCGGCAGTGGTATTATGTAAAAACAATAACACACCTATTGCCAGGATGATCGAAAAGGGATTGGCACGCATTGGCAAGCCGTTGAATGATATTAATACAGCCATCGAAAATGTAGGTAAGCTGGAAGTTTCACGCCTTGAAAAGAATATTGCCGGGTTGGCGACCATTTCAGGAGCGGCGCCCATGCTGGGGTTCCTTGGGACGGTAATAGGGATGATCAGGGCTTTTTACGATATGTCAATGGCTGGCAACAACATTGATATATCACTGCTTTCAACCGGAATATACCAGGCTATGGTTACAACAGTAGCAGGACTGATTGTAGGTATTATTGCTTATGTTTGCTATAATATTTTGGTTGCCAAAGTTGAGAAGCTTGTATTTATTCTCGAAGCAAGGTCAACAGAGTTCATGGACGTACTCCACGAACCAGCTAAATCATAATAATTTACGAATTTATTTTTTGAAATTTAATTATCATGGCGATTCAAACCAGAAATAAACGGAAAACCGATTTCAGCATGGCGTCCATGTCCGACGTGGTTTTTCTCTTACTGATTTTTTTTATGCTGACATCCACCTTAGTGGCTCCAAATGCCATTAAATTGCTTTTGCCACAGAGCAACAGCAGGACAATCGAGGCTCCGCCCAAAATTATCATTTCTATCAATCAGAATTTAGAATACTTTCTCCAGGGTGTTCAGGTGAATGAAGAAGCATTAGAAGCCGGATTATTAAATAAACTTGCCGGTCATGAAAGTGTTTCCATCAGGCTCGAAGCAGATAAAACTATTCCGGTTCAGTATGTTGTAAATGTTATTGATATCGTTAATAATGTAAATAAAAAATATAATACAAAACATAAAGTGATAATGGCGACAAGCCCGAAAAGATAGAGTTTGAGACCTTCCGGAGTTTGGAAAACCTGGAAGAGTCGAA
>JAIORT010000785.1 GCA_021107975.1 Bacteroidales bacterium
CGAAAGCTTTCGGGGCTGGTTCGAGTCCAGGTGGCCCACTAAATCAAAATGAATTGTTTCGATTATACTGATATAGAATTTTTATTAATAGCTGGAGCAATATATTTGTTTATTGCAGCCACAGTTGCTAAAATTGGATCGTACAGGGTATGCGGAGGCACGAAAGCGTTTATTACCAGTATTATTCTTACACCGTTTATTGGTATTATATATGCCTTAGTCTCTCCTCAAAAACATTTAATAAAAACTGTTCATTACCGTTGTACAAATTGCGGGCTTGAATATGTTAGTAAGTACAAATATTGTCCTTCTTGCGCTAAAGAGGGAAAATATTGCAGGCTGGAAAAAGTAAGCATGAAGACATATTGAATAAAAAAAACAATTCAAAATGTAACTTTTTTTTTAAATAGAAGTTTACATACAAAAATTCAATTCATAAATTTAATTCATAAAAAACTGAGTATTAATTAAAAATATTTGTTATGAAAAAGAGAGACGCAGCATTTATTTTAAGTTTAGTATTGTTTTTAACATTTAGCTTATCAAATGTCAAAGCACAAATTCATTCATCAACAGGTGGAGGTTCATGGAGTGATACACTTACCTGGGTAAACTGGCAAATTCCGGGAGCCAATGATGATGTTGTTATTGAGGGTCCGGTTGATGTAACCGGTGCCGAATGCAGAAATATTGTAATAATGCCTAATGGAGTTCTGCAAAACCGTAGTTATACCAATTACACATTACGTGTTAATGGTAGTTTAACTAATAATGGTATCATCAGGAATTATCCCGGATGGTACAATCTATATCTAACTGTTGGCGGTGATATCGTCAATAATGGTGAATGGTCGAATAGTTATACATATTTAACTGGCGACCAGGATCAGACCTTAAGCTTTACAAAAGAATTCTCAGGTTACCGTGTAGAGGATGTTAACCCTGCAAGTGCAATATTTGCAAATACGGATATTACATTTAAAAACACAAAGATTGACTTGAATGGAGGTAGTCTGGTATTAGGACAAGGTGGCAAGCTTTATATTTATGGCGAATGGCTGTATAATGGTCAGATTAGCGGCGACGGCAGTGATATCTATCTCTTCGACAATGCTTTCCTCGAAAGAATTACATTAGATAATGTATCTCTGAAAGGTATAGTTAATATTTTCAGCAGTGTTGTGCTTGAAGAAGAGAGTGTAATTGATTTTGATTAATAAAAATATTTCCCTGAATTTTACAAAAGCTGTCCATAAGGGCAGCTTTTTTTTTAATTATATCTCTTAATTAATAAATTATTTGTATTTTACCTTCGACTTTTTAAAACCATACATTTATCAACCTGAAATAAATATTAATTAATCTGTATATTATTAATCAAATCTACAAAAAGATGAAAACATTAAAAAAAACAAATCCGGTGATTTTTGCTACATTCTGGCTGATCTCAGCCTTTATGTTAGCTATGTCTTTTCAAAACATTAAGGGACAATCATTTAATGATATCAAATCATTTAAGGGTCCATTAACTGATGATCTATTAGTATTAACGGCAGTAGGCAATGGATACAGCGATCAGACAATAATAATATTTATTCCTGATGCTACTGCAGGTTTTGATTCTGATTATGATGCATATAAATTACAGGGAATTTATGCAGCGCCCCAGTTGTATTCGATTATTCCCTGTTGTAATCTTGCCGTGAATGCATTACCTGAAATCACTACTAATCTTGAAGTTCAGTTAGGCTTTGAAGTGGGATATGATACAACATACACCATCTCAGCTACATATTTATATACTTTCGATCCCTCAGTTACTATTCACATGGAAGATACAAAAGAAAGTGTATTTATTAACCTGATGACAGATTCGGTTTACACTTTCACGGCAAACCCAAGTGATGACCCCGAGAGATTTAAACTTTACTTCAATTATACTTTATTTATTGATTTGGAAGTGTTCCTCGAAGGTCCCTATAGCGGACCCGAAATGAATACTAATCTTAATGCGGGAGGTTTTATTCCATTAGCACAGCCTTACAACACAACCCCATGGAATTACAATGGTTCGGAATCAGTAGCTGCAATTCCAAACTCAGACATAGTTGACTGGGTATTGGTAGAACTGAGGGAAGCGACAGATGCCGGCTCAGCTAATAATGCTGCTATGTTCGACAGGCAAGCAGGTTTTCTTCTGAAAAACGGAACTATTGCCGGGCTTGATGGAGTCAGTAATTTAGAGTTCCATATTCCGTATTTGCAAAATTTGTATATTGTCGTCTGGCACAGGAATCATCTGGGAATTATGTCAGCTTATCCTGTAACGGAATCGGGAGGTATTTACAGTTATGATTTTTCTTCCGGTGTTGATAAGGCTTATGGCGGAGTGCTTGCTCACAAAAACCTTGGCGGAGGAGTTTATGGAATGATTGGCGGCGATGGTGATGCCAACGGTATTATTAATAATGCCGATAAAACCTCAATATGGTGGATAATAGCCGGTAAAAGAGGATATGAAGCAGGCGATTATAATCTGAACGGTCAGATTAATAATAAGGATAAAAATAATGTTTGGTTAATCAATATCGGAAGTACTTCTCAGGTGCCAAATTAATTTCCCATGATATCTGTTGTAGTAATAGATGACGAACCAAAAGCCCGCGAAACTATCATTAATATTCTTCAATTAAGCCCGACAAAGTTAAAAATTGTCGGACAAGCTGATGATGTTAAATCGGGGTTTGATGTTATTAATACGCAAAAACCAGACCTTGTTCTGTTAGATATTAACCTGCCTGACGGTACCGGATTTGACCTGTTAAAAAAATTCGAAAAAATAAACTTTAAAGTCGTATTTATTACAGCACATGAAGAATATGCAATAATAGCCTTCAAATTCAGCGCCCTCGATTATATATTGAAACCGGTGGCATCCGGAGAGCTTTTACAATCAGTTGAAAAAGCAAGCGAATCAATACATAAAGAAGAAACTGAATTAAAGCTAAGCGCCTTTCTTTCAAACCTTGATAAGATTAGAAAAATTGTATTAAAAACCGCCGAAAGCATTCATATTGTGAATATAAAGGATATTATTCATTGCGAGGCAGATGGTAATTATACCAACTTTTATCTTGACAATAGTGAAAAGCTAATGGTTTCAAGAACGTTGAAGGATTACTCCGAAATGTTAGAGCAAGCCGGATTTTTCAGAACTCACCAATCTCACCTTGTCAATCTTGACCATATTTCAAGGTATGATAAAACCGAAGGCGGACATCTTGTTATGGATAACGAATCAATAGTTCCGGTTTCTTCACGTAAAAAAGAAACCCTGTTCAGGCTTTTTGAAAGCATATAGCGGATGTAGTACTTAAAGTATTTAAAGTAAAACTGTTATTCAGTTTTTCGCAAATAAATATTTAATGTGGCTTTCGACCTGGGAACATAGCCTGCTACCTCATCGTGCCATTTGTAAATAGTAGTATCATAGCTAATGTCAACAACTCCGATTTTTTCATATTGTTTAACGTATTCATCAAACCAGCTAAATATCTCCATTGGAATATCATTATAAATCAACCATGATGTCCTGATGTTTGCATAAACAATAGCTTTAGGCTTATTTTTTTCTATTTCTTTTATCATTTCTTTTTGCATATCAAGGTTATACTTATGTGGTTTAACCAATTCATAAGTAAATAGATATCCGGTTGCGGGTTTGTTCATAGTATAAAAATAAATTTCAGCTTCCGAACCAAGAACTGCTAAATTATCTTCCGAATTAAGAATGCGATTTAAAGAATCACTAACTATTTTAGCCTCATAATAAGGGTTTAATCCTTCAAAATATCGTACTAATGTTTGTGTATTATGTTGAAAATATATTTTTGTTTTATTGATAACGTAGTATCCCGAAATAAAAATAATAAACACAAAAACTATGACTTTAATAATACCTTGATTAAATCTGTTTACAAGTTTTATGATTAAGTTGGAAAAGAATCCAAAAAATATGACTGTTACCGGAAGGATCATAATAAAATAATGATATCTGAAATAAAAACCTGCCGAAACACTTAAAAAACCAAATATTCCTAACAAGAGGATTAATAGTTTATTTGCAAACGGAAACCTGCTGAAAATAAAAGCAAAAAAACCCAAGAAAGAAAAAGCCCATATTTCTCTGTAATGATGAGTAACATAGATTAATGAATTTTTCAAAATATAAATCGCTTCATTAAAAGAAATAATTTTTGAATAGCTGGATGGATATGTTATTGTCCACTTGATAAACTGCTCAAAAGTTCCCTGCCACAATACTATTAATACTATTATTAAATATGGCAATCCAATTCCTGATAAAAGACAAAACAGCTTATAAAAAAATTTACCGATACTTTTTCTATTTACAAAAAGATGGTGGTAAACCAAGAACAAAACCGGCACTATAACAATAAAAAGAGCTGATTGTTTCATAATAAATGAAAGTCCCGTAAGTAATCCGCTAATGAAGAAGTAAATTATCTTATTAGTATCAAAAGCTTTAAGCAGAACAATCAGCCCTGAAATAACAAACAGATTTACAAATTGCTCCGACATAGCTGAATAACCAATAACTGAATAGTCCACCGAAAGCAAAGAGTATCCTAAAGCTGCAAAAGCTCCTATATTCTTATCGTACAGCTTTTGAGTCAATTTATATATAAAATAAATCCCTAACAAATTGATAAAAGTACCGGCAATCCTTACTGCTAATAAATTTTTTCCAAAAAGCACCATAAAAAGACTGTACACAGCTGATACACCAGGCAATTTATAATTGTATGCAAAATCGTAAAGGTCATTTCCCGATAAAATTAATGATGCGATATATGCAAACTCTCCTTCATCGCGAACTAACGGGAAGCTTATCAGCTTTATATGGATTATTATATTAAGTATGAATGCTAATGCTAATATTGCCTCACTGAAGTAGGGAAAAAAAATATAATTATTCTTTTTATTAGATTTGCCCATAAAAATTAAATTCAAAAAAGTAAAAATAGATAAATTTGAACTTTTAATTTTTTAAAATTATGCAATTAGCAAAAAACGACAAGATTTGGCTGATGTTAGCGGTATTAATATCCGTAATTAGTTACTATCCTGTTTTCTTTAATGATTTCACCAACTGGGACGACAATTTTTATGTAACAGACAACGATCTGATCAAATCATTCAGTTTACATAATATTTATACATGGTTTACAAAATCACATACAGGCTTATATCACCCATTAGTTCTTTTTTCCTTTGCTTTGGATTATTCAGTAAACGGGCTTAATCCTTTGATGTTCCATATTACAAATATGTTACTTCATGTTTTAAATACTTTGTTGGTTTTCAGGCTTGTTTATGTGCTTTTTAATAATCGTTTTATTGCAATAATCACAATGTTATTATTTGGAGTACATACATTACATGTTGAATCTGTTGCCTGGATTACAGAAAGAAAAGATGTGCTGTATTCCTTCTTTTTCCTTACCTCTCTTAATCTGTATGTTCTTTACAATCAAAAAAAGAAACCCGGTTATTTATTAATGACTTTCCTTTTTTTTATTATGTCATTATTATCAAAAGCTTCGGCGGTAACTCTTCCTGTTAACCTACTTATAATTGATTATTTATACGGGAGAAGACTTATTAGTAAGCGGGTAATAAATGAAAAAATTCCTTTTTTCATTATGTCCGCCATTTTCGGAATGCTAACTATATATGCTCATCATCACCATGGTTCTCTTACGAATTCGACAGGGTTAACTTTTTTTACAAGAGTATTAATTTCGGGAAAGGCATTAATGTTTTACTTTATTAAAACTCTTTTACCAATTAAATTATCTGCTTATTATCCAATGCCCCAGATTCCGAATAAAAGCATTCTATTCGGAATAGCGATGAATCTTATAAGTTATTTAATTTTATTAATCGGGATGGTTTTAACATTTAAACGATCTAAAATCATTTTTACCGGTATCGTCTTTTTTATTATTAACATTGCCTTGTTTCTGGTTCCGGTAGGCGTTCCTATTATACAAGCCGACAGATTTATTTATATACCTTCTATCGGACTTTTTGTGATTATTTCTTATGGTTTATATTATTTATTTAAAAAATATCCTAAAATCAAAACTGCCGGACTTATTTTTATTTCATTATACATATTGTTTCTTAGTGTATTAACTTTTCAACAAACAAAAGCCTGGAGTAACAGTTTAATACTTTGGAATAATGTAATAAACACAACCGGTAAAACTTATTTTCCATTATTAAAAAGAGGTATAGCTTATCGCGAGGAGCAGAATTATATAATGAATCTATTAGGCTTAATCATAACAATTATTATGCTTATGAAAATCGGGGCTTCATTTATTTGGTTCAGAAAAAATATAATAAGGCGATAGATGACTTCAGAAGTTCGCTTGAATTCAACCCTGAAAGTTCTTACGCTTATTGCAGCCTGGGATTTGCTTTTTTACATCTCGACAATTATAAAGAAGCTATGGAAAATCTTAATAAAGCCATTGAAATTTATCCCGGTTATGCCGATGCTTACAAAAACAGAGGGGAAGTATATATTTGTATGGAGAACTACGAAGAAGCCTGCAACGACCTTAAACAAGCTTTGTCTTTAGGATTGACAAAATCCGACGAGGAAGATGTAAAAACTTTAGTAAAAGAATACTGTGGGGAAGAATAATTTTTAAATTTTATTTAATGATTGTAGCTTCTTAAATTTAATTTGTAATTTTGAACTATTACAATAGATGATTAAAGTAAAAAAATTCGGATCCTTTGCAGGCGTATTTACACCTTCCATCCTGACAATTCTCGGTGTGATCATGTATTTGCGTTTGGGTTGGGTTGTTGGTCAGGCAGGACTAATCAGCGCCCTCGTAATAATTATTATAGCTCATATTATCTCCGTTTCAACAGGCTTAAGCATATCTTCTATTGCAACTGATAAAAAGATAAAGGTAGGCGGTATTTATTATATTCTTTCGCGTAGTCTGGGCTTGCCTATTGGAGGCTCTATCGGTATTGCCTTACTTATCGGAACCGCTTTAAGCATTTCATTATACCTCGTTGGTTTTGCCGAAAGTTTTTTAAGTATCGAAGCCATTAGAACTTTTACAGGGCTGGAACAGGATGTAAACGGTTACAGGATTATTAGTACGGTAGCTATCCTTATCCTGGTAATTCTGGCTTTTATCAGTACTTCACTGGCAATAAAAACACAATTTTATATACTGGGAGCTATCGGATTGTCATTAATATCCATTTTTGTGGGTTTTTTCGTACACACCGAGTTTGCACCTGAATCTGTTATTATTCCATCCTTACAAAATGGGGTTTCGTTAGAAATAGTTTTTGCCGTATTTTTCCCGGCAGTAACAGGTTTTACTGCCGGTGTTGCTATGTCGGGTGACCTAAAAAACCCGAAAAAAGCAATACCATTAGGAACGATGTCTGCAATTGCCATCGGCTTTGTAGTGTATGTTGTCCTTGCCATTGGATTTGCGGTTTTTGTTAACAGGGATTTACTTGCAAACGATTATAATTTTTTATTGAAAATAGCCTGGTTTTCACCTTTTGTAATTGCAGGTATTTGGGGAGCTACATTATCTTCGGCGCTTGGCGGGATTCTTGGCGGACCAAGGATATTACAGGCGATATCAACAGACCGGATCACACCTAAAATATTTGCAAAAGGTTACGGGGGCAGTAATGAACCGCGAAATGCTCTTATACTTATTTTTATTATTGCCGAAGCCGGAATTCTGATAGGTAATCTGAATATAATTGCAGGAATCGTTTCCATGTTCTTTCTCGCTTCTTACGGATTTATAAATTTGGCGTTTTTTCTTGAAAGCTGGGCAAGTACTGATTTTCGCCCATCATTTAAAGTGAACCGTTATATCGGTCTAACCGGTTTTATTGTTGCGTTTGGTGTGATGTTTAATCTCGATATGGTTTCGATGTTTGCAGCATTGATTATTATGTTGGGATTGTATTTTTTCTTAAAAAGAAAACAGTTAAAATCGGAGTATGGTGATGTATGGCAAAGTGTTTATTCATCCTTGGTCAGATCAGCATTACTTAAAATGAACAAAAGTAATATTGAGCAGCGAAATTGGCGACCTAATATTGTTTTATTCAGCGGTGGCACTAAAAAAAGACCTCACCTGATCGATTTTGGAAAATGTATCGTTGGTAAACATGGTGTCTTGTCTAATTTCGATCTTATAGAGAATAAAAATGCGAAGATCATATTACCAAAACATAAACAATCATTACCGGCTGAAGATACTGATCCGGGTATTTTTACAAGAAGGAAAACCGTTAAGGATATTTATGATGGAATTGAATCCATCTCGGGTGTTTACGGTTTTTCCGGCTTCGAACCCAATACCGTACTATTAGGCTGGACAAGGCAGACACATAATCCCGAACGTTTTGCAGAAATGCTGAATACCCTTTACGACCTTGACCTTAATGTATTATTATTAGATTATGATAAAAAAGCCGGTTTTGGTAATTTTAACCTTATTGACATCTGGTGGAAAGATATGAGCAACCAGGGAAATTTTGCTTTAACTTTATCAAAACTGTTGGTGTTTTCTAATGACTGGCAAAATGCTGATATCCGCTTAATAATCGTAAATTCAAGAAATGACCAAAGTGATAATATTCTGCGAAAAGCCGAACATCTGCTTGATTACATGCGCGTAAATGCTACTGTGAAAGTGATTAACAACCAGATAGAACAAAAGCCTTATTATGAAATAGTGTTGTCGGAATCACGAAATACTGACTTAGTTATTTCCGGTATTCCGGAAATAGAAAAAGGAAAAGAAGCAGAATTTGTAAATAAAACAAATAAACTGCTAAATAAAATCGGAACAGTATTATTAATTAAAGCATCCTCAAATTTTAAAAAATTGAATCTTGGAATTGATACTGATCAATTAAAATATATATCTGAAAAAGTTGATCAGGTTGTAGGAAAGGACATAAAAATCCAAAAGGTTGAATATCCTGCAAAAGAAGAAGTAGCATCAGAGCTGACAGCGCTTTATGAATCTATTTTCGAAATAATAAATAATTTTCATCAGGAATACATTTTACCTGCATTAAAATTTAATATTAATAAGACTTTTGCTATTGAACAGAATATAAACGAAGCATTTAAAACGATTGAATCAAAATCCTTTTTATCTGCCGGCAAAAAAAAGCAAAAAGGACTGATCGCCTCCATAAAGACAAACCAATTAGTACGTATAATAAAAATACTTGAAGAATTTCAAAAAACAATAAATTCAAGCCAAAAAACAGAACTTGATAAGGGTTTAAGTTATCTTATTACGGAAATCGGGAATGCTATCCAAAACGTCCCCTTAAGAATAACAATAGCCATATTCAAATATAACCTGCTAAGTAATAATGAAGATAAGTTAAAGGCAAAATTTTTTAAAAGGTTCAAACGCATTATTCACTCAGAAAAAAGTTTAGAGGATGGGATTTCATATTCTATTAAATACAAAAAACTTATTAAAAGTTATCTGCCGGAACGGGTTTACCAAAAACTTGATGAAACACTTGACAAATTCGGACAATACAGTATTTGGTATATTATCGAGTTTCAAAAACTTTTAAATTCATTAAACAAATATTTTGATATTTTCGAGCAAAAGGAAATAACACCGGAGATAATTTTTGCCGGGAAAAAGGAAATTTCAGAAATCTTAAAAAAACTTAATGAATTAAATGAAAAAGCTCAGGTGATACTTTATGAAAGTCTTTTGAACGAGATT
This sequence comes from Bacteroidales bacterium, assembly GCA_021107975.1. GTDB lineage: Bacteria > Bacteroidota > Bacteroidia > Bacteroidales > JAADJA01 > JAADJA01. The sequence goes on from JAIORT010000785.1 coordinate 9,855, forward strand.
TCTATTGTTATAACCGAGATTGGCAAACAAACGGAAAATGTGCCGGCAAATCCGGATATTAAAAAGCAAAAATCGGGGATGATTAAAAACCTATGCAAAAATATTTCTAATGTGCCGGAACGTTGGGCTTCGAACCGATTTTTGTTATACAACGGCGCAATCATCGAAATCAAACTTTTTTTAATCAAATACAGACTTCAAAAAATAATTGATAAAACGCTTGCCGAAATCCAACAAACAGCAGATGACAAGATAAACAGCAAATTAAGGAAGCTCGATACTTATATAAACAAATATATCAGGGAACTAAAAAATGATAAATCAGTTGAATTTGTGCTTCCTGATAACGAATTACAATTAGATGAAAAAAATGATTTTAAATTATCTTTGAATAAGATCACAGATAAAGCGAATAGAAATATTAAAGCTATTGTGAATAAACTTCCTGAAACTACCGAATTTTTAAGCGCCGGTTCATTAAATGAAGTTACCAATATTATATTCGAAGAGGTAAATACTGTCAGTATTTCCACTTATCAGCTTGTTGATTATTATGTTCAGAGTAATTTGCTTGAACCTTTGCTGAGTATTACAGAAACGTTGCCTGCTGATATTCATGAAGCAACCTCAAAAATAAAGGACACAGTCCGGCTTATTAGCTTAGGAAGTATTAAGACAGAATTGTTGAGTACCGATGATGAAGTTTTATATGATCTCGACAGCCCGGAAAGTTACCGCGACAGGAGCGATTTTGTTTTATTTGCTGAAGAACAACTCAAAATAATACGAAAGATCGTTAATCATATAAAAGAAATTATCGAAAGTGTTCAGCAAGAACTTAATGAACATATCACACTTACATCCGATGAATTATCAATTTACCGCTTGCTGAAAACACCGGATAAATACAAACAATATGTAATAAAGAGAGAAGCACAGAGAAAAATGTCAGTAATCAGGAAAAGAATGAGCGGTATAAAACATATTATTCAAAAACAAAAAGCAAACTTATGGTATAAACAAAGTGATGCCTTTTTGTTTGCTAAAAAGATTAGTGAAGGAGAACAGGAAAAATTATCTATTATTGATTCTTTGTTAAATTTAAAGGAAAGTGTTTCTCCCAAATTGGAAGTGCTGAATAAAATTCCTTTTTATTACCGGCAACTGTTTTTACATAAATACAATTACCAATCCGAATTCTGGTTTAACCGACAAAAAGAACTAAAAGAGGTGGAGAAAGCCATATCGCGATACTCCGGTGGCTATTCAGGAGCAATACTTATTAAAGGGGAACGAAAATCGGGGAAAACATTTTTCACAAATTATATTGCATCCACATTATATATCAACCGTCATGTTTACACCATAACACCTCCTTCAGCCGGTTCGGTTGATAATGATGTGTTTGTTAAAACATTGCGGGATGTTACCCGGTTAAGAGGTTCTTATAACAATATTTTTTCAAGGTTACCCGAAAACTCCATGATCATTATTGACGATTTGGAATTATGGTGGGAAAAATCGGAGAATGGCACCGCAGTAATAAATCTGATTATTGAATTGATCCGAAAATACGGACACAAATGTTTATTCCTGATTACTGTCAATAATGAAAGTTATCCTATAATAAATCAAATGACCGTAATTGAATCGTATTTTCTGTCTGTTATTGATCTGTTGCCTTTTAATGCACTTGGATTGCAAGAAGTTATTATGTTCAGGCATAAGTTAAGCGGGCTTGATTTAAGAATAGCAAATAAGCAAACCTCCAAACTGAACAACACAGAACTTGCTAAACTTTTCGCTAAATATTTCAATTATTCTAAAGGTAACGTTGGATTAGCTTTGTCAGCCTGGGTAGCGAATATTACGGATGTAAAAGAACGGACAATCTTAATAAAGCATCCTCAAATACCCGACGTTTCTGTTTTGGACAATCTCAGCCCTGATATTTTAGTTTATTTATTGCAATTTATTTTACATAAACGTCTTGATATTCAAAAATTACAACGTATTACATTAGATCAGGAAGAGGACGTATGTAATAATATTCTGTTTCTAAAACGCGCAGGACTGATCAATGAAATTGCAGATCATATTTTTGAACTGAATAAATACTTATTTATACATGTTAAGAATATTATATCATGGAAATAATTGATTCGGACTGGTCAAATATATTTATCAGGTTTATAATATGGGGAATCTTATTGTTCCTGTTCTTCCGTATGATCCAATATGTATTGTCTTTGATTTTTTTTAAAAAGAAAATTAAGAGGCAAATTCGCAGAATATTACTTATTGCCGAAATTTCAGGCTGGTTATTATTCCTTTCATGGTTTACCTTTTTATTTTCAGAAGCGAAACAACTCTTTGTTTTTGTTGTACTCGGTGTTTTGCTTATGTTGATTTTCTGGATATCCCGTTATTGGATAAAGCATCTTATTGCAGGAGTAATATTCAGGAGTTCTACGCGGTTTGCGGAAGGAGATATTTTGCATTTCGGTGAAATAACAGGGACTATTAAAAAATTTCGCAACTATACGATTGAATTGGAAACGCATTATGGTCAAACCATATTTGTGCCTTACAGTAAAATTGTAGATTCGGAAAATATAAAAAGTGAAAGCAAAGCTCAAACATCCGGTCATACTTTTGAATTTGAGACTGATAAAAGCCATGGCTTATCAGAAACCATGCAACAAATAAAAACATCAATTTTAGCGTTACCCTGGATATCGGTTCACAAAATGCCGGTTATAAACCTTATCGGGCAAACAGAAACAACTTATGTGTATGAGGTTACAGTTTATGCAATTGATAAATCCTATACAGGCAAGATAGAAAAACAGATTAGAAGTAAATTCACATCTGAAAATTGATAAAGTATTTTTTTTAATTTAATTCCTTTTTCATTGTTACTGAAGTTCCTGTGTTTGCAATTATTTCAAATCCTGACCTTTCATACAAGTTCTTAGCTTTATTTAGTTCGTCAACACTTAATGAAATGGCTTTAATTTTTTTCTTAGCATAACGATTGGATATTTCTTCAATCAGTCTGGTTCCAATCCCCTTATTCCTAAAACTCTTTTTAATTGCCATGCAAACCTCAGGAGTTTCTCTGTCAACAAAACCAAATCCAATCTTTGGTGGCTGAAACGATCTGCCCCATATAGCGCCAATTAATTCATTGTTAAATTCAGCAACAATAGCAAGGTCGTTAGGCAATTGTCCCCAATTGTCAATATAATTCGAGATTTCGGGTTTGTCTAAAATTGACAAAGGAAACGGAGGCTGTCCTTCAGGTACAAATAATGCTTCATAGAGCATTTCTTTTAAAAATTTGATTTCTCTACTGTCAATTTCTCTATAGTTCATAGTTTTGTTTAATTCCAAATAACGTAACAGTCCCGAAACTTCGGGAAGCGAAATTCAAAAATAGTGGAAAAAGTTAGAATGTTTGGGGAAAAATAAAATTGTAATTCCGGGTTGACAAGTGTGGACTCCGAAAACAGAAAGGGTTTTAAAATTTTAAACAGGGTTTCCTCCCCCTTAATCCCCCTCAATGAGGGGGAGAGGAGATTATTCGTCTGTTAATGATTAGCTGTTACAAAGGCAGTCAGGAATTTTTTATAGGTTGGTTTAATTTTCACCTGCCGGTCCATTGTAATTAGCATCTCCAAATCCAAGTATTGGATAAAAGATAATAGGTAATAAAATTAAACCTACTGTAAAACCTTCACTTTTTCCAAAACTCTTTGATAATAAATTTATCATCCATACTGCAAATATTATGTTTGCAACAGGAATTATGAGAAGTAATAACCACCACCAGGGTTTGCCAATTATTTCCAATAAAACAATTGTGTTGTAGATTGGGATAATACAAGCCCAGCCTGGCTTTCCCGCTTTAGTGTAAATTTTCCATTGAGCTACAATTAATAGTACAATAATTGCAAAATAGATAATAAATAGTGCGTACATAGTTTTAAATTTTAATTTCTCTACTCGTAAGGCTTTTCGGTTGCGCCCCGTTTTTTTGAGTGGTGTCTGGTCTCCACTTTGTTTTATCAATAATAGTCATTTTTGTCAGTAAAGAACTGTTTAATTTTAATTCGCGGGTTCTCTTGTTTGTCGTTTCATTGGATTTGGTTTTTTAAACTTACCCATATCGTAACAGTATTTTAAGCGAAATTCAAAAATAGGTAAAAAAGTTAGAATATTTGGGAAAAACTAAAATTATAATTTCGGATTGACAAGCGTGGACGCCGAAAACAAAAAGGGTT
>JAIORT010000201.1 GCA_021107975.1 Bacteroidales bacterium
CCAATTTGTTACTGATTTTAGCTCATTTTGGTCATTAAAATAATTTTAGTTTATTTCAAATTTGTATTTAAAATTAAATTTGTATCTTTGCACCGCTTTTTTTGAAAAGTGTATTGAAAACGCGAACCGGCGGTTTATATAATAGGAAATTAGTGAGCAGGGGGCATAAGTCCCCTATTTTATTATACTGACAGAAATCGAGAATGCGAAAATTAATAAACATAACTTACGGATAACTACACATTTTGCTTCATCGGGATTTGTAAAGTATAATGCGTTCAGTATAGAAATAAATGATAGATAAAAACAGTATATATAAATTAGTTGGTAATTGCCTGGAAGGAACAGATAAATTCCTGGTTGATGTTGATATAAGTAAAGGAAATATCATTAATGTTTTTGTTGATGGTGATGATGGCATTAATATAGATGACTGTGCAGGCATTAGCAGGTGTGTGGAAATGCAGCTTAACAGAGATGTTGAAGATTTTGAATTAAGGGTTTCGTCTCCAGGGCTTAATAAGTCTTTTAAATTGTTGAGGCAATATAAAAAATATATCAACAGGGAGATTGAATTAATCACAAAAGAAGGAAAAGTGTTGAAAGGTATTTTAAAATCGGTTTCAGAAGAAGGAGTGAAGTTAGAAAGGAGTGTTGGTAACAAAATGAAAAACATAGCTATTGAGGAAATTGTTTTTTATGAAATAAAAGAGAGCAAACCGGTAATTTTATTTAAAAAGTAAAAAAAGGCAAAACAAAACGAATTTTGAATAAAATGGAACACATCAATTTAGTTGAGACTTTTTCGGAATTCAAGGAATTCAAAAATATCGAAAGAGAAACGATGATGCGCATCCTTGAAGATGTTTTTAAGCACATGCTGGAAAAGAAATACGGTTCGGCAGATAATATTGATATTATTGTAAACATTGACAAAGGTGACCTTGAGATTTGGCGATACAGAAATATTGTAGATGACAATAACATTGAGGATGAAAGCCTTGAGATTGCATATTCCGAAGCGATTAAAACAGAACCTGACTTTGAGGTTGGTGAAGAAATGTCGGAAGAAATTAAGATGGCTGATTTCGACAGGCGCGAAATATTGTCAATAAGGCAAAACCTGGTATCAAAGATACAGGAATATGAAAAAAACAATATTTTTAATAAATACAAGGAAAGGATTAGTGAAATTATTACAGGTGAAGTTTACCAGGTTTGGAAGAAAGAAATACTTGTGTTGGATGATGAGGGTATCGAACTTATTCTTCCTAAGTCAGAACAAATACCAACAGATTTTTACAGGAAAGGCGACACCATCAGGGCGGTTGTGTCGAAGGTTGAGATGAGAAATGGCGCACCGATGATTATTTTGTCCAGAACCTCGTCAATATTTCTCGAAAGATTGTTTGAGGCTGAGGTGCCTGAAGTTTATGACGGGCTGATTACAATTAAAAATATCGTAAGAGTTCCGGGTGAGAGGGCAAAAATTGCCGTTGAATCCTATGATGACAGGATAGACCCCGTTGGCGCCTGCGTCGGAATGAAAGGTTCGCGTATTCACGGTATTGTTCGGGAATTGAAAAATGAAAATATTGATGTTATTAATTACACCGAAAATTCGTCATTATTCATATCAAGATCGTTAAGCCCTGCAAAAATTACTTCAATTAAGATTCATGAAGATAATAAAAAGGCGGAGGTTTATTTAAAACCCGACCAGGTTTCACTCGCCATTGGAAAAGGTGGGTTTAATATTAAGCTGGCTGGTAAACTTACAGGTTACGAAATTGATGTATATAGGGAGACTCCTGATATTGATTCGGAAGATGTTGACCTCTCTGAATTCTCTGATGAAATTGATCAGTGGATCATAGATGAATTTAAAGCTATTGGTTGCGATACGGCAAAAAGTGTTTTAGACCTTAATATTGATGACCTTGTAAAAAGAACCGATTTAGAGGAAGAGACAGTAAAAGAGGTTGTCAGAATTTTAAAAGAGGAGTTTGAATAGAATTAAGTTTTTTAAAAATATAGTATTTTAGCACGCTAAATTAATTTTAGCTAAACTTTTTCGGTTTTTATGACAGAAACGGGTAAAGCAATAAGGCTTAGCAAAGCTGCAAGAGAATTCAATGTTGGAATTTCCACTATTGTTGAGTTCCTCTCAAAGAAAGGGATCGGGATTTCAAGTAATCCCAATACCAAGCTTTCGCCTGATATGTACGAATTATTGGAACAGGAGTTCCAGTTGCAAAAGACAGTAAAAGAAGAGGCGTTGAAAATCGGCTTGGATTATTCTGACCATCATACAATTTCGATAGAAGATAAAGTTGATTCTGATAAAGAAAAAGAGAAGGAATTTGAAATTGATGAAATTTTCATCAAAGATTCATCTTTATCGAAGACTGAAGTTGAACCCGATGTTAAAAAACCTGAGAAGATTAAAGAAGTTATCGAAGAAAAGGCAGAAGAAATTAAAGAGCCTATTGATGTTCAGGTTACAGATACCGAAGAAATTAGCCCTAAGGAAGAACAGCAAAAAGAAATATCTGAAGAAGTTGCAGTTGAAGATACAAAATCGGTAAAAGAAGAAAAAGATGATACGAAACCCAGGGTGGTTGGAAAAATTGATATTGAAAAGATTAAAATGAGGACTAAGCCGGCTGGGAAAACTGTTAAGGAAAAGAAAAAAGTAAGAGAAGTAAAAGCGAAAGAAGAAGTAAAAGAAAAGAAAAAAGAGGTTGCTGCTGAAAAACCCGTTAAAGAAATTTCCGAAGAAGAAGTTAAAAGGGAGAATTTTATTAAAACTAAAGTTGAAAAACTTGAAGGACCTAAGATTGTTGACAAGATAGAGCTTCCTGAAAAAAAGAAAAAGCCAGAAAAGAAACCTGTTGCTTCCTCTAAGGATAAAGAAATTAAAACCAGGAAAAAGAGAAGGAAAAGAATTAGGAAAAAGCCCGACCTTGTTCAAACAAAAGATAAGGATACAAAAGAAAGGTTCAAACAAAAATTCAAAGATAAAAGGGGAAGAAAAGAACGCGTCAGACCGGTAATATCTGAAGATGAAGTTCAGAAGCAAATCAAAGAAACACTTGCCAAGCTTACCGGAAGCGGAAAGTCGAAAGCTGCAAAATACCGCCGTGAAAAACGCCAGATAATTAGCAAGCAAAAGAAAGAAGATATAGAAAAACTTGAAGAAGAAAAGAATGTTATAAAAGTTACCGAATTTGTAACTGCTAATGAACTGGCTACCATGATGGATGTACAGATTAACGATATTATTTCAACTTGTATGTCGCTCGGTATATTTGTTTCGATAAACCAGAGGCTCGATGCCGAAACACTCTCATTGGTAGCAGAAGAATTCGGTTATGAAGTTGAGTTTGTCAGTGTTGATGTTCAGGAGGCTATTTTTGATGCAGAAGAAGAAGAAGAAGACAGTCCTGAAGAACTGATTGAAAGAGCACCGATAGTTACTGTGATGGGACATGTTGACCATGGTAAAACCAAATTGCTTGATTACATACGTGATACTAATGTGATAGCCGGAGAAGCCGGTGGAATAACACAGCATATAGGAGCTTATGAAGTAACGCTTAAAGACGGAAACAAAATAACATTCCTCGATACACCCGGGCATGAAGCCTTTACTGCAATGCGTGCAAGGGGAGCAAAGGTAACGGATGTAGCTATTATTGTTATAGCTGCCGACGATGATGTGATGCCACAAACAAAAGAAGCTATAAACCATGCACAGGCAGCAGGAGTGCCAATTGTTTTCGCTATTAATAAAATTGATAAACCTAATGCAAATGTTGAAAAGATCAAAGAAGGTCTTTCAAAAATGAACATACTTGTCGAAGATTGGGGAGGTAAATACCAAAGCCAGGAAATTTCAGCCAAACAGGGAATAAATATCGATGAATTGTTAGAAAAAGTATTACTCGAGGCAGAAATGCTTGATTTAAAAGCTAATCCCGATAAGTTGGCTCATGGTACGGTAATCGAAAGTTCGCTGGATAAAGGAAGAGGTTACGTGGCAAAGGTTCTGGTTCAAAACGGCACATTAAAAACGGGTGATATCCTTATTGCCGGATCAACCTTTGGCAAGGTTAAGGCGATGTATAATGAAAGAAATCAGAATAATGATGAGGCTGGTCCTTCTGCGCCCGTGTTATTACTGGGTTTAAGCGGCGCACCTCAAGCCGGTGACGGATTCAATGTGATGAAGGATGAAAGAGAAACAAAAGCAATTGCTAATAAGCGTCTTCAATTACAGAGGGAGCAGGGTATCAGAACACAGAAACACATTACACTTGATGAAATTGGCAGAAGAATTGCTATTGGCGACTTTAAAGAACTTAATATAATCGTTAAGGGTGATGTGGATGGCTCTGTTGAGGCATTGTCCGATTCTTTGCTTAAGTTAACAAATGAAGCGGTGCAGGTCAACATTATCCATAAATCAGTCGGTCAGGTTACCGAGTCGGATGTATTACTTGCTTCTGCTTCTGACGCTATCATTATCGGTTTCCAAATCAGACCTTCAGTTGGAGCCAGAAAGCTTGCAGAAAAAGAGCAGGTTGATATTCGTCTTTATTCTATTATTTATAAAGCTATTGAAGAGATCAAAGCAGCTATTGAGGGTATGTTATCACCGGATATTGTAGAAAAGATAGTTTGCAATGTGGAGATACGTGAAATATATAAAATAACTAAAGTTGGAACTGTTGCCGGCTGTATGGTATTAGACGGAACCATTACAAGAAACACAAGAGTTCGCATTATACGTGATGGTATTGTGGTTTACACTGGTGCTCTTGGCTCCCTGAAACGTTTTAAGGATGATGTGAAAGAAGTAAAAACCGGATACGAATGCGGTTTGAATATAGAAAATTTTAATGATATAAAAATAGGAGATATAATTGAAGGTTTTGAAGAAGTGGAGGTTAAACGAAAATTGTAACTTGAAAATTAATCCGTTTGTTAGCACACATTAAATATGATAATTTTCTCTATAAAAAGTGAGTTAAACATAGGAAAGGAACAAAATGAGTAAGGATAATAAAGAAATAATATATTCAGTTATTGCTGGAACGGGGAGTTACATTCCATCAAAAGTTGTAAAAAATGAAGATTTCCTGAAAAATGTTTTTTATGATACTGATGGAAGCAGATTTATTCAGTCAAATGAAGAGATAATTAAAAAGTTTGAAAAAATTACCGGTATTAAAGAAAGAAAATATGTTACAGATGACCTTGTCCTTTCCGATATAGCTTTTTTTGCAGCAAAAAATGCCCTCGAATCATCGAAAATAGATAAAGAAAGTCTTGATTATATTATTGTTGCTCATAACTTTGGTGATGTGAAACCGGAAAATAAAGTACAGGATTTAGTACCAAGTATTTCGGCAAGAGTAAAACGTAAGCTCGGCATTGAGAATCCTTATGTAGTTGCTTTTGATATTCCTTTCGGATGCCCAGGATGGTTGCAGGGAATAATATCGGCTAATTATTATATTAAATCGGGCGATGCAAAGAGAGCACTTATAATTGGTGCAGAAACTTTATCAAGGGTATCCGATCCTTACGACAGAGATAGCATGATTTATTCCGATGGTGCAGGGGCAACAATTCTTGAAGCATATAAAAGTAAAAAACCTGTTGGAATTTTATCACATGTAACAAGGTCCGATGCTATTAATCATTCAAAATTAATGTGGATGGGCGGATCAAATAATAAAAATTTCAAACCTAATGATTTATTTCTTAAGATGAATGGACGCAAATTATATGAATATGCCATCTCAACTGTTCCGCAGGTAGTTAAGGACAGTCTTGATAAAGCAGGACTGACGCTTAGTAATATTAAAAAAGTGCTTATACACCAGGCAAACGAAAAAATGGATGTGGAAATGTTAAATCGTTTGTTCAGATTATATGGAAAAACAAAGACAATGTTTGAAGTTATGCCTATGACCATTTCGTGTCTTGGAAACAGCTCCGTAGCCACTGTTCCAACATTAGCTGATCTGCTATTTAAAGGGAAGCTTAATAATCACTCATTAAAAAAAGGAGAATATGCGGCATTTGTATCGGTAGGAGCCGGTATGAATATTAATTCATTAATTTATAAAATGATTTGATATTTTAAATTATTAGTTAGTTTTTATAGAGTTGCCTTTAATTAATTGAACACTTAGGGACTATTTTCAAATCCTTCATCCTGTAAACAAAGGCATTCATTACATGTGTATTTCCCCTCATTATTCTTATAGTATCAACTGTCTCAATGGATTCGAAGTAATGGCTGTAAACACTGTCGGGGTGCATAAAATCACGGCTGGTAGTAATATAATAAGCGTCCATTCCTAAACGGAAACCTCCTCTTTTTTGATTAATCCAATAGTATTTATGTATTTGATACAAAGGTCCTATAGCTAAAACTTTGATAAAATTCTGCCTGGCTGCATAATAATCGAGGTTGGCAGCCGGAAACCAACGGTATGTAATTATTGCCGGCTCTTTACCGATTTTGTTTTCTTTAATATCCTTTTTCAAAATTTCAGAAAACCCATCTCCAATCTGCCTCCATCCAAAAATATCTAATGAAACATCCTTTTCCCCAAGTTCAGTAGGATCGGTTTTCTGCGGGTCATAGAAATTAATTATTCCGAAATTTACCTGGATGAATCCGATAATTAAAATAAAGGATAAAAGATAGATAGCTGCCTTTATTTCATGCGGTATTAATTTTTGATTTTTTTTCCTGAGACTCTTTTCTCTTAAAAAGGCTGCGGCAATTAGCAATAATGTAGTATATCCGGGTGCTGTCCAGTGTGGTAATGTCCTCCTGAAAAAGGAAAATACGATAAAGATTATAATCAGTGGCAGGCTCGAAAAAAGTAAAAACCGCAGATCAGTCTCCGCAAGAAAGATTCGTTTCTTATAAACTCCAAACAATGAAAGAATAATAATTATAACATTAACAGGATTATTATATAAAAACTCACCGATGATTTCAAGAAGGAAAAAGTCGAACCTCAGTCTCGAACCAAAAACATCCACACGCTCACCCTGAAAAGTAATACTTATGAAATCATTTTGAATATTCCACCAGATAACCGGAGAAAAAACCATTAGTGTTAAAAACGCCGATAAATAAAGAGATTTTGTCCGGAGCCATTTCCTGTCGCAGATAAGAATATACGATATAATCCCGAACCAGAGAAATACTGTTGTGTATTTCGAAAGCATTCCGAAACCTAAAAAAAGCCCGGTCAAAACAAGGTTAAGCTTAGATTTTGTAGTATATTCTCTATTCAGTAATGAACCTGTAATAAAATACAGGCTTAACAACCAGAAAAATAGTTGAGGTGTGTCGGGAAGGATAAAAATACCTGCTATTACAAAACAATAGATTGATGATGTATAAAGAAATGCGGCGTACAAACCTGTTAAAGAATCTTTAATTTTTTTACCGATAAGAAAAATAATCCAGGTATTTACCGAGCCTAAAATAACTGAGCCTAAACGAATAAATAGTTCATTATTAAACAAAAGATCGAGTGAAAATAGCTGGATTACAAAGCCCACCATTGGAGGATGATCAAAATGGCTCAGGTCGGGATAGAGCGCATAAGTCCAGTAATAAACCTCATCATTCCCAAACTCAAGTGCCCATGCAAAAAAAGCCCTGACAATTGCAGAGATGCCGATTAATAATACCAGTACTTTATATATTTTTTTTTCAGGCATTGCTTTTTTTTATATTCCTTTGTTTAACACGTTTCCTGAGAAGAAAATAATAAAGGATAATAAAAATTAAAGTGGCAAATCCAATAATTTTTAAAACAATTGTACGATATACATTTATTTTAGGAACAGGTGCTTTTTGTAAGCTGATTCCGTTATACCGGCAAACAGGGTTCAGATAATAAACCGATTGGTCAGGAAATTCGATTTCTGTCCGTATATACGTATCTTCTTCCCTGATTTTATAAAAAGCTTTGTTCGTTCGTCCTGATTTCTTCAGTAATTTGCCATACTGACCGATAAACCTAATTTCTTTTGCTATTGAATCGAACCTGATATACAGAGTATCTCTTCTTATTTCAACAAGACTGATTACAGGAAGGATTTTGGTTCTGTTTATTTTATCTTCAAAAGTTTCACCTGAGGGTCTGAATATTCTTGCACCAAATGCCCTGCCTGCTTTTAAAGCTTTTACGATATCCTGTTTATGGGCGGAAGGTGAATTAATAAATGTGCAATGATGCCCGATTTCGTTAGGATTGGAAACATCATGGGCGTCGTCGTTTCCAAGAATGGTAATGTAATTACCTGAAGACAAGGCAGCATCCCAGTGTTCGAGAGAAATACAAAAGTTGTTCAGTACCTCAATCCCGTCATAATTTGCAAGATATTTCATATCTTCAGGTTGATAACCATTTCTGAGCTTAGGATGGGCAATGTAAATCAATTCATTATCTTTCCTTAATAAATTCAAAATATGTTGTTTGTTATGAAGGCTTTGGAATAACGGATAATCTCTCCAAAGTACTCTTTTTGAACCAACAAGCACCTGGTGATTTTTCTTTATACCATATCCGTGTTCATAAACCGGGATATATGAGGAATCATCGCTTCTGTACCTGTTAATTTTTTGATAATCAGAAGTGGCTATTATATCGTATCCCAAATTATTATAAACCTTAAAGATTTCCTCATTGGTATTCCCCCTTCCGGCGGTAATACCTGCCCAGGCATACGATTGAACCTGGAAATTTGCTTTTCGCCATAGAGCGCTGTCAATGTTTTGATAAGGATTGTAGAATTCGGTACCGGAAAATGTTTCTCTTGCTTGAAACCGGTAAACAGGGCAAGTGATGTATTGGATAACAACAATTAAAATTAATAAAATTATGAATAATAGAATAATCGTACCAATAAACCTGAGAGTAGAAAAGAAATATTTTAACATCAAACGTAGATTAAATAAACCATTTTCCTGCAAAATTAATAATTTGAAACAAATACTTACGATTTTACGTAATATCCTTAAATCCCGCTGGCTTTATTTGAGTTGTTGGTGTAATTAGTTAATATATAGATATATATCAAACCAAAAAAATATTACATTACTTATTATTTGGAAAAAAATTAAATAATAAAAAATATTTCTCAAATTGGGAATAAAAAAAAGTTGTAAATTTGAAATTCAATAAATAAAGCGCTAATTATGAATCCGTTTAAAATATTTATTGTAGAGGATGATCGCTTATATGGCGAGATGTTAAAATATCATTTATCACTGAATCCTGATAATGAGGTATATATTTTTGAAACAGGCGCTGAATGTCTGAAAAATCTTTACAAGGGACCTTCTTTAATTTCATTAGACTACTCGCTTCCGGATATGTCAGGATTTGAAGTAATCAAAAAAGTTAAAGAATTTAATCCTGAAACTCCAATTGTTATAGTATCAGGACAAGAAGATATTTCTACGGCGGTTAAGCTTTTAAAAGATGGCGCTTATGATTATTTTGTAAAGGACGAAGATACTAAAGACAGACTTTGGAATACGTTGAAGAATATTAAAGAGCGGTTAGAATTAAAAGAAGAGATAAATGTTTTGAAAGAGGAGATTGGGAAAAAATATGAATTTAAAAAGATAATAAAAGGTAACAGCGCTGCAATACAGCAGATATATAAACTTATAGAAAAGGCGACACGGTCTAACATAACCATTTCTCTTTATGGAGAAACAGGAACCGGTAAAGAAATAGTGGCAAAAGCAATTCATTATAATTCACAGAGATCAAGATATTCATTTGTGCCGATAAATGTAGCAGCTATACCGAGTGAATTAATTGAGAGTGAACTTTTTGGTTATGAGAAAGGTGCATTTACAGGAGCAAATACACGTAAAATTGGCAAATTTGAAGTCGCTAATAAAGGAACAATTTTCCTGGATGAAATTGGCGAAATGGATATAAATATGCAGGCAAAACTTTTACGTGTTATACAAGAAAGAGAACTTAACCGTGTCGGTGGAAATAAGCCGATCAAATTTGATGCAAGGATTATTGTTGCCACTAATAAAAACCTAGCTAAGGAGGTGCAAGAGGGTAATTTCAGAGAAGATTTATATTACCGCTTATTGGGTTTACCAATTGAAATTCCACCTTTACGTTATCGTGGAAATGATATCCTTATCCTTGCTAAACATTTTGTAGATGATTTTTGCAAGGATAATAAAATGAATAAACTTGAGATATCTGCCAATGCCCAGGAAAAACTTATAAAATATCCTTACCCGGGTAATGTAAGGGAATTAAAGGCTGTAATGGAATTAGCCTGTGTTTTAACCAATTCCGATTCACTTGAAGAAGATCATATTACATTTAACTCAATTAATGCGAAGAGTGATTTCCTGTTAGAAGAAGATTCTCTTCAGGGATATGTAAAGAAAATTGTTAAGTTTTATTTACAAAAATATAATAATAATGTGATGGTTGTGGCGAAAAAACTGGATATAGGAAAATCAACCATTTACCGTATGCTGAAAAACAATGAGATTTAGTTTATTAACATTTTGTTGTTTATATCTTTCAATTTCTAATTTTAATCTCAATAAAAAATGATATAATTTTCCAAATTTTAAATTGCTTTTTTAAAATAGAGAAAATGTAATTTTGTCACTATGTTTTAAATCCTTTAATTACAGGCAATTGGATATATGGTATAAATATTGATACCTAAGTAAAGCAAATAAAAGCACTATAATAAATTAATCAATCGAAACATAAACTTAATTAAAAAATATTATGTCAATGGATTCAAAAAAATTGTTTGATCTTACCAACCTGAACGAGATGCTTGGTGGGGATAAAAAAGCTATCTATCAAATGGTCAAGATTTTTCTTCAGGCTACACCCGAAAGTTTAAATGAACTGAACAAATGTTACCAGAAGAACGATCTTAATGGTGTAAGTAAATTAGCCCATAAACTAAAATCCTCAATTGATATTTTCTCTATTAATGATTTAAAGCTGGATATCAGAAGACTGGAAACAAATACCAGGGATAATATAAATAACGATGAAGTGCCCGGCTTGGTCGATAAAGTTAATAGTGTTATTAACAATACTATTGAACAAGTTAATGAGGAGAAAGAACTTCTTAATAAAGAATTATACCAAAACGAAAAAACAACAAAAGTTTAATTACAAAGGAATATTTCCATGCTTTTTAGGCGGATTTGATTTTGCCTTGTTTTGTGTCATCTCTAATGCCTGAATTATCTTATACCTTGTTTGTTTCGGATAAATAATTTCATCAACATAACCTAATGCTGCTGCCTTATAAGGACTGGCAAATGTATTTTTATAGTCATCAACAGCCTGTTTCTTTTCCTTCTCATCAAGTTTATCTCTGAAAATAATATTAACTGCGCCTTCAGGACCCATAACTGCTATTTCGGCTGTGGGGTAAGCAAAATTTACATCTGCTCCAATATGTTTGCTCGACATCACATCATAAGCGCCTCCATATCCTTTCCTTGTAATTATTGTGATTTTCGGAACAGTTGCTTCGGCAAATGCATAAAGTAATTTAGCGCCGTGCTTAATAATTCCGCCAAATTCCTGTGCTGTTCCGGGCAGGAATCCCGGAACATCGACAAAAGTTATTAATGGGATATTAAATGCATCGCAGAACCTGACAAATCTTGCAGCTTTGATAGAAGAATTTATATCGAGAACACCTGCAAGATAAGCAGGCTGATTAGCGACAATCCCAACCGGTCTTCCGCCAAATCTTGCAAAACCGATAATTATATTTAAAGCATAATAAGGCATTACCTCGAAGAAATTATGTTCATCCACTACTGTTGTTATGATATCTTTAATATCATAAGGCTTATTCGGATCCTCAGGTATAAGTGTCTGAAGTTTTTCATCCTCCCTGTGGATGTCATCAGTACAAGGCTTTATGGGGGGGTCTTCCAGATTATTTGATGGAATAAAACTTAGCAATTCCCGAAGCATCATCATTGCCTGTTCGTCATTTTCCGCAACAAAATGAGCGACGCCGCTTTTTGAGTTGTGTGTCATAGCGCCGCCAAGTTCATTTTTTGTAACTTCTTCATGGGTAACGGTCTTAATAACATCAGGACCCGTTACAAACATATAACTGGTGTTTTTTACCATTAGTATAAAGTCGGTTATTGCAGGAGAATAAACAGCGCCGCCGGCACAAGGACCCAGTACTGCTGAAATTTGGGGTATTACGCCGGAAACAATTGTATTTCTATAAAAGATGTCGGCATATCCTGCAAGACTTTCCACGCCTTCCTGAATCCGGGCGCCACCCGAATCATTTAAACCAATTACAGGCGCTCCCATTTTAAGCGCCATGTCCATTATTTTTATTATCTTATCCGAATTGGCACGGCTAAGCGTACCTCCGAACACTGTAAAATCCTGGGCAAAAACGTAAACTAATCTCCCGTCTATTTTACCATATCCGGCAACTACACCATCACCTAAAATTTTATTTTTATCTATCCCGAAGTCGTGTGCACGATGTGTAACGAATTTATCCATCTCGACAAAAGTTTCGGGATCGAGTAAATCCTTAATTCTTTCACGGGCAGTTTTCCTTCCGGCTTTATGTTGTCTGTCAATTCTTTCTTTTCCTCCACCTGCTTCGGCAATCTTATTTCTCTCTTCAAACTGATTGAACTTATCTTTTAATGACATAATGTTTTATTTTTCTTGTTTTTATTCTAAACTGATCAAGGGCTGATTGCCATCAATTGTATCACCATTTTTAATTAGAACATCTTTAATAATCCTGTCTTTTTTGACTTTGTATTCACTTTCCATTTTCATAGCCGAAACGATTATTACAGTATCACCGGCTTTTACTTTATCGCCTGCTTTTACCATTATTTTAACAATTTTCCCTGGCATAGGTGATGAAATAACAGCTTCATCATCAATATCATCATGCTTGCGATTGTTTAAGTATTTGGCTTCTGCATCCATTATGTCAACATCATACGAATTGTATAATGTATTAATTGTATAAGTTTTCGGAACTTTTCCACGGATAAGTTCAAGATTATAAGATTTGTTCTTGTAAAGAATTGAATAAACCCCTTTTTCTACCATAACAAGGTCAACTTCATATATATTTCCGTTGATAGCTATCTGATGATTATTTCCTTCTTTTCTGAGCAATTCTACACTAACTGATTTCCCGTCAATATTAACTTCTAAAGCCATTTTATGTAAAATTTAATTTTATAATCGGAGCATACTTTTTTTCCTTCCACTTGATTTCCAGTTGCTAATTTTTTGGCTGGGAGTGATTTTTTGCTGAGCCTGCTCAAGCCTGTTATTATAATCGATAAATGCAGCTATTATTGCCATTGCCTTGCCATTGCCATCATTTTTATCTTCTTCTTCAAGGAATTTTTTGTTCTTTTCAATAAAGTGTGTATTATAATTTCCATTAACAAAATCGGGCGCATTCATAATACGCTCAAGAAATTTGATAGTGGTTTTAATCCCTGTTATTTTATAAGCATATAATGCTCTTTTCATCCGTTCGATTGTTTCCTGCCTTGTTTTGCCCCAGACGATGAGCTTAGATATCAACGGGTCGTAATAAAGAGGTATCTCATAGCCTTCATATATATAACCGTCGTGGCGAACGCCAAAACCTAATGGCTCTGTAATATGCTGGATGAGACCCGGGCTTGGCATGAAGTTATTATCAGGGTCTTCAGCATAAATACGACATTCAATAGCATGACCGTTTTGCGAAAGTTCATCTTGTGTGTATGTAAGTTTTTTGCCATTTGCGATATTTATCTGTTCTTTCACCAAATCAATTCCAACAACACGTTCGGTAATTGGGTGTTCAACCTGCAGGCGGGTATTCATTTCAAGGAAATAATAATTCAGATTATCATCAACAATAAACTCA
>JAIORT010000181.1 GCA_021107975.1 Bacteroidales bacterium
AAGAATTAATGAGCGAATTAGAAGAATTGGAAGAGGAAAATCTGTCTGAAGAGGAGGCATCGGAAGAATTATCAGGCGACCTGCACAAAACCATCCACCTGTCGGGGATGTACGAGAACTGGTTTCTGGATTATGCTTCGTATGTGATACTTGAAAGAGCCGTTCCCGACATCAAAGATGGTTTAAAGCCTGTCCATAGAAGGATATTGCATGCTATGAAAAACCTTGATGATGGCAGGTACAATAAAGTTGCAAACATCATCGGGCATACCATGCAGTATCATCCGCATGGTGATGCTTCTATCGGCGATGCTCTTGTTCAGTTGGGTCAGAAAGATATTTTAATTGATACACAGGGTAACTGGGGAAATGTTTTAACAGGAGACAGTGCTGCAGCTCCCAGGTATATCGAAGCCAGGCTTTCCAAATTTGCAGGAGATGTAGTTTTTAATCCTAAAACAACTACATGGAAGGCTTCATACGACGGACGCAATAAAGAACCTGTTGCTTTACCGGTGAAGTTTCCCCTGCTTTTAGCTCAGGGCGTTGAAGGTATTGCCGTCGGACTTGCTTCGAAAATCCTCCCTCATAATTTTAATGAATTAATCGATGCTTCAATAAATATTTTACGGGATAAGGATTTTGAAATTTTTCCTGATTTTCCAACAGGCGGTTTTGCAGACGTTTCGAGATATAACAATGGATTAAGAGGCGGTCGTGTTAGGGTAAGGGCTAAGATAAACCAGCTTGATAAAAAAATACTTGTTATAACGGAAGTTCCTTTTGGCACTACTACTACCAGTTTGATGGAGTCAATAGTTACAGCCAATGAAAAAGGTAAGATAAAAATAAAAAAGATTGACGATAATACTGCTGAAAATGTTGAAATACTGATCCATCTTGCCCCTAATATTTCACCTGACCAAACAATAGATGCTTTATATGCTTTTACTAACTGTGAGGTCTCCATTTCACCAAATTCCTGTGTAATTGATGCAGGCAAGCCCGGTTTTATCGGAGTAAGAGAAATTCTGAAAGCTTCAACTGAAAATACGGTTGCATTACTGAAAAAGGAGTTGGAGATCAGAAAGGCGGAACTGTTGGAGCAATGGCACTTTTCTTCTCTTGAAAAGATATTTATTGAGGAACGTATTTACCGTGATATCGAGGAATGTGAAACATGGGAATCGGTGATTAAAACTATTGACAAGGGATTAATGCCATTCAGGAAAAAATTCCACAGGAAGATCACGGAGGAAGATATTATCAAACTTACCGAGATCAAGATTAAACGCATTTCCAAGTATAATTCCTTTAAGGCAGATGATCTGATAAAAGGTATTGAAGTAGAAATAGACGAGGTGAATAACCACCTGGAGCACCTTATTGATTATGTTGTAAATTATTTCAGGCAGATAAAGAAAAAGTACGGAAAAGGCAGGGAAAGAAAAACCGAACTCAGGAATTTTGATACAATAGAGGCAACCCGTGTGGCTGCTGCATCGCAAAAACTTTATATAAATCGCGATGAAGGATTTGCCGGCACTTCTCTCAAAAAATTCGAATATGTTTGCGATTGTTCCGACATTGACGACATCATTGTTTTCAGGGCTGACGGTACTTTTATTATTACAAAAGTTTCTGCAAAAACATTTGTAGGGCATAATATTATTCATATCGCCATATTTAAAAGGAATGACGACCGTACGATTTATAATACGATTTTCAGAGATGGAAGAAGAGGAGCCTCTCGTGTGAAAAGATTTGCCATAACAGGTGTTACGCGCGACAAAGAATATAATATTACAAAGGGAGCGGAAGGTTCAAAAATTCTTTATTTTACGGCAAATCCGAACGGGGAAGCTGAAGTTGTAAAAATTTTTCTTAAACCAAAACCCAAATTGCGTAAAACCTCTTTTGAATTTGATTTCAGTGAATTGGCAATAAAAGGAAAAGGTTCGCAGGGAAATATCCTGACCAAACATGGAGTAAAAAGTATAGTGAAACGTGAAGAAGGTATTTCCACTCTCGGGGCAAGGGATATCTGGTACGACGATACGGTAAAACGATTGAATACTGACGAAAGAGGAAATTATCTTGGCGCTTTTAAATCGAATGACAGGATTTTTACCATTCAGCAATCGGGATATTATAAGCTGATGACGTATGACCTGTCGAACCATTTCGAAGAAGACATGATTCTTATTGAAAAATTTAACCCGAAAAAAATAATTTCAGTTATTTATTATGAAGCGGCAGTTGAAAAATTTTACCTCAAGCGATTCCAAATAGAGACGAACAACAACATCAACAAAAAAAATGATTTTATAGGCGACCATCCCGAAAATTATCTTGTTGGTATTAGTGAGAACCGGCTTCCCCAACTGAAAATAATCTTTGACACAAAAGCCAATAATAAGGAAATTCCTGATAAAGTTATTAATGTTGAGGAATTTATCGGTGTAAAAAGTCTAAAGGCTAAAGGCAAAAGAATAACAACAAATGCTATTAAAAGAATAGAATTTATCGAACCGTTGCCTTATGAAGAACCGAAAGCTGCCGACTCAGAGGATGTTCAGGTAAGTGAAGAAAAAAATCTTGAAATTACGAGCCAGGAAATTGTGGAAAAGGTTACTAAAACCGAACAAAAAGAGACTAAAGCAAAAGAACCGGGGAAAACCAAAGCGGATAGAGATAAGCAGAGAGGCAAAGGGGATGAAGATAGTTTACAACAGATGGAGTTGGATTTCTGATTCATGAAAAAATTTATATCATACATATCATTTATCTTTATAGTAGTATCTTTTCTTGGTTTATCCTCTTGCTATCCCGAATGGAAGATAGCGAAATCGTATATCGATTCGAAACCGGATCTGTCTGTTATGATACTGCCAGCCGATTATATCTTTAAAAACAATTCAAAAATTGATGAGATAGGTGATACAACTGAAATGACCGTGTGGGAGCTGGATTCCGCACTAATATCGGGCAGCTTATTCCTGAAAGATATTTCCGACTCGATTTTTTTAGAGACCTTTATAAACAGTATGATTGTAGAATTTGAAAAGTTAGGGTTCAAGGTTTATACCGAAAGCTCTTTAGACAGTTTTCTTTTTATCCGGTCAACGGCTTATATCTTAAATATTGCTCAGTTAGAGGTAGAGGAACATTACGATGAATATGAAGATTCGGAAAATTTCGATGATTACATTTATTATAAATCAATTGATTTGAATGCTGTAAGTTTCAATAACTGGTTCGAATTAACTAAGTTAAATCCTAATAAAAAGGGAAGAAAAGTTTTTTATGCTACTGAAACGATAGCAGATCGTATTAACGGCTATTTTACTGAAAATATATTTACCGGTGAAGTAAAGTATAAGTATTACACAAATGAGATAGATATTGATATTATTTACCGTTATTGTGAAATATTAGGCAGGCGTTATGCGGGCTATACCTACGATTATATTATGAATGAATACATTGCTAAGAATTTTCCGGCAAATAAAAAAAGACGGTATTACATGCGCTATAACCGTCAGAATAATTCACTGGACCCGGCTTCGAGGAACAGGTTTATGATTATTAAGGAGTAAATTGCTGAATGCGAAACCTCAATTTTATCTCTTATTCAGTTTACCCTTATACCTTCTACATGATAAAAAATTCTTACAATTTTTATAAGGTTTTGTTTATAGGAAATTTAATTTTCATTAATACTAAACCCAAACGCCTCCATCATCTTATTAAATATATCGGTATTTTCATAAATTCCTCTGAAGTTCTCTGAACCTGGTCCGTAAGCAAAAACCGGAACCATAACACCGGTATGATTGCCGCTGGTATATTTTGCTATTACTTCACCTTTTTCTATATCACCATTGTTCAGTCCCATACCTCCTGTTTCATGATCGGCTGTAATTATTATTAGTGTATTCCCATCTTTTTCGGCAAACTCCAATACTTTCCCAATTGTCCTGTCAAAATCGAGCATTTCATCCACAATATATTTTGTATCGTTTGCATGTCCTGCCCAGTCTATCTGAGAACCTTCTATCATGAGGAAAAAACCATCTTCATCCTGATTTAATAACTCTATTGCTTTAACTGATGCGACAGGTAGCATATCACCCCTGCCCTCGGAATATTTTGGAGGAGCATCCTCATACAGCAATCCTGCAAGTTTACCGGAATTTATTTTTTCCAATCCATCTAACTCATATACCAGTTGGTATCCTTTATCTTTTAATGCAATAGTAAGATCTACATCATCTTTGCGTTTGTTAAAATTATTTAATCCGCCACCGATAAAAACCTCAATATCCGTTTTCAGGAAATCCTTTGCAATATCTTCATATAAATACCTGCTGGGCTGATGGGCAATAAAAACAGCAGGGGTGGCATGTGTCATAGTACACGTAACGACCAAACCCGTTGCCTTTCCGTTTTCCTCAGCATACTCAAGGATAGTCTCCCTGGGTATTGTATCGGCATCCACACCTATTCCGGCATTATACGTCTTATGTCCAATTGCAATAGCAGTACCAGCCGCCCCTGAATCGGTAATGTAATTATCAGCAGAATGGGTTTTTGAAAAACCGATATCTTTAAGATTCTCGATGTTCAGATGCCCTTTGTTTGCTGTTATTCCTGCATAGATGTGCGACACACCCATGCCGTCGCCTATCATCAGGATGATGTTTTTAGCTTTTTTGTTTCCACCGGAATTATCCGATTGAGAATTACAGTTTATTCCTATTAAAAAACTTAATAGAAAAATAAACGAGAAAATCATCTTTTTTGTTCTGTTTTTACAATTTCTTACCATAGCATTTTATTATTTAATTTGTTAGCTTTATTGTTTGTTATAAAATTCAAATTCCTCATTCGTGTAAATCCGTGAAATTAGTGTCATACCTGTTTTGACACGAATTTCACTAATTAACACTAATTATCAAAGTACTATTCGTTTATGTTTTAAACTGTCCTCGCCAAAGTTAACCAATAATCCCAATTTGAGTTTTGAAGCAGCAAGGTAATTTAACGTTTGTTTGATGTGGCTGTCGGTAAGGTATTCGATTGCTTTGACCTCAAATATTATTTTATCATAGACCACAAAATCTGCATTATAGCGACGGGGGAGGATAATATCTTTGTACTGTACTTCGTATTTCTTTTCTCTTGAATAGGGAATATTATTTACAGAAAACTCATATTCTAATGCATCTTTATAAATAACCTCACTGTGCCCCTTACCCAAAATATTATATACTTCCATACAAATCCCTATGATTTCATACGATTCTTCTTTATAAATCAATTTACTATTCATAATCTGTAATGTTATTAATAAATTATTCGTGTTAATTCGTGAAATTAGTGTCATACCTATTTTGACACGAATTTCCTTTTTGACACGAATTTCACTAATTAACACTAATTGTTATCGCATTATTCATGTTAATTCGTGAAATTAGTGTCCCTTATATTTTGCCACGAATTTCACTAATTAACACTAATTGTTATAGTATTATTCGTGTTAATTTGTGTAATTAGTGTCACTCCTATTAATGCTAATCTGTGAAATTAGTGTCATCTTTAGCCATTATTTTTTGAGTTCTAAAATCAGTGCCGATTTAGGAGGCAATGTTAAAGCTTCCAAATAATTAATTATCTCACCTGTAATAACATTTTCTGCGTAGTTATATTCACTTATAATTTCAGCAAAGCGGTCTGTTTTAATGGCTTTCATCTCATGGTTACTGTTATTAAAAGCCACCATAATACAATCATCTTCATCGTATCGAAAATAGACATATACTTCATCTTCCGGCACAAAGTGCTTTAGCTTGCCATAATGGATCACATCTTTGTCTTTTCGCCACTTTAATAATTTTTGCAAATAATTATAAGCTTCATTTTGTTTGCTCGTCCTGCCTTCAGCAATAAACTCATCCTTTTTATCTCCCTGCCATCCACCCGGGAAATCTTCCCTGATAAAGCCATGTCCTTTATTAGCTTCGCCCGTCATTAATATCTCAGTTCCATAATAGATCATGGGTATTCCTCTTGTTGTCAACAGAAATGCCATTCCCATTTTCCATTTGTTCAAATCCTCGCCAACTGAAGAATAAAACCTGTCTAAATCGTGATTATCGCAGAAGATAACATTATTTTGAGGATCGGCATACAGGAAATCCTGCGCCAGAACATAATAAAGACTGGCAAGCCCTTCGGTCCATGAGTCATTTTCATTAAATGCACTGCTAAGTGCAAAATACATAGGAAAATCAGTTATGCAGGGTATGTTTGAATTGTAGCCATCTTTGTTTGCTGCATCTTTCTGGAAATATGCTGTGATCGCCTCTTTCTGCAGCCAGGCTTCACCAACAATATTGAAATTGGGATATTCATTGAATATAGCCCTGCTCCACTCCGAAATAAATTCCTTGTAAGGGTAAGGTTGAGTATCAACCCGTATTCCTTCTATGCCTGCATATTCGATCCACCATATAGTGTTCTGGATGAGATAGGTTGCCAGTAATTCATTTCGTTGGTCAAAGTCGGGCATGTGTTGATCGAACCATCCTGAAAGCATTTTATTCCGGTCATATTCCGATGAGTATGGGTCAGGGATGATGGATGCACGGTAATTAGTTCTCGTAAACTCTTTAAATTGATGTACCCAGTTTTCCATGGGCATATCCTGTATAAACCAGTGATACATGCTGCAATGATTGAAGATCATATCCATTATCACTTTTAAATCCTGTGAGTGACATTCATCCACTAATTTTAAATAATCCTCATTGGTTCCAAAACGAGGGTCAATATTATAAAAATCGGTGATGGCATAACCATGATAGGAATATTGCGGATTATTATTCTCAACCAATGGATTAACCCATAATGCCGTCATGCCTAATTCACTGATATAATCCAAATGATCGATTATTCCCTTAATATCACCTCCATGCCTGCCATCCGGATTTTGCCTGTTTGCTTTTTCAAGCATTCCGGGCATATCGTCATTTGAAGGATCGCCATTGGCAAAGCGGTCGGGCATCAAAAGATATATTACATCGGAACGGTTAAAGCCTTTTCTTGATGCAGAACCTGCTTTGCGTTCTTTCAATTCGTACGGGTAACTTTGAACAACTTCTCCATTAAGTTTAAATAAGATGTTAAAATTGCCTGGTTTTGTTTCTTTGCTGATTTCCAAATCTATGAAAATATAATTAGGATTCTGCACATAAACAACTTCCTTAATATTAATACCCGGATAGTCTATTTGGGGAGTTGTCTCAAAAATATCTGTTCCATAAATTAAAAGCTGGAGATTGGAATTTGTCATACCTGTCCACCAAAAAGGCGGTTCAACTCTTTCAACCGTCATCTCTTGAGAAAACAGGTTGATCGAAATAAAAAATGTAATGAGTAAAAAAATTTGACGTTTCATAATATATATATTTTACTGCTGCACTGTCGCACATCAAAGTTTGTAACTTTGATGAAAACGACACATTCAGTTTACAACTGAAGTTCCCCAATTTTATTCTTTTTGTCGCACATCAAAGTTTGCAACTTTGATGGAAAACGACATATTCAGTTTGCAACTGAAGTTCTGCAATTTTATTCTTAAACAGTTTATGTCAATTCACAATTACAAATTGTTGTCGTCTGTTTACATTTCAGTTACAAACTGAAATGTGCAAGATCTTTTATATTTACTCCGGCACCTGGCACTTATATTTTAAATTTATCATGCCTGACACCTGTGAACCCATCCCTGAATTTGGCAGCCAAATTTCATTTTTATCAAGGTTATTTACCTGAGTATCCAGGCTGTAATCAGCAGATTTATACCCATATTCTCCTGCTTGCAAATCCCAATGATCACTTTTATCAAAATCGTCTATTATTCCATCGGCATTGGCATCACCTCCTACCATTCCCCAAATACCCGGGGCAATTTCTTTATATCCGTCTGAGCCTTGATACACCTGGTTTTCCGAAGTCGTAAAATCATAATCGTAAATACCACCTGATTCAGAAAGTGCATTTGCTGAAAGGATACCGAGATGATCGCGATGCCATATAACAACGAATAATTGATGAGTTAGAGAATTGTTGATTTGAAGAATGGTTGATCCATCAATGCCAATAACTGTCCCGTCATTTTTAACAAAAGCTGCCTGTTGTGCAATCATAGTTTCTGAAGTTGCTGAAGCAGAATCCTGAGCATCTCTTAATTCAACCAGTATCCAATCCACAACATTAATTCCCGGAATTGAAATTACGGTTTCCGTTCCCGGATAATTCCAGGGAGAACCGGAATATGGCTGTGAAAGCGGGATTACATCATAAGTGTTTAATTCAGTTGTCATCTGAGTATTATCGAACGGTCCTTCGAGATATACTTTTAAACTCAGTTCAATGCCGGCTTCAATTACCTCAATATTCCAGAAGGCGGTATCATTATCATTTCCGGGAACATTATCACCCACAATTATTTCAAGTACATGATTCCCCACAACGCTTTCATCCGGTTCGTAAGAATAATTTGATTGTGTGCTAACACTATTTCCGTCCAGCTTCCAGTTATAAAATATCTCATCATTTTCATCATCGGTTACAATTACCGAAAACTCCTGAGAGGTATTTATCAGCATTGTAATATTTAAGCTGTCAGGATCGTGGTCAGTTATTTGCGGAGAAGTATTTGGAACAATATAAACATCCGCAGGTTCCATCCCTGACAACGGCATTGGTCCGTTAATGTATGGCTGTAAGAAAGCATAAAAATATCCGATAACCGGATGGTCGCCTGTTGGGTTCAATCCCGGAAATACCTCATGAACGATGTGATTATCTTCTTCAGATATGTGAACAGATATTGCCAGATCTGACGGATCGCTAAGCGCTGACCAGGGTACGGAAATTTCTGTCAAGCCATTGCCTGACCAACCTTCGTAAGAAGCTCCTACAGTTCCGTTTCCCGGGTAATTCCATCCTTTAGCGCTCCAGTTATTTACCTGCATAGAGCCTCCGCCTCCTTCAATTGCTATCTGGTATTCGGGTAAATACGGATTAGCAAAATCAACCCTTCCCCACGAACCGGTAATAGCCCCGCTTCCTGGTGTCTGATCCGTATCGATATTCACAAATAAATCGCCTTCGGAGCTTAAATCCATCGAATAAAATCCAATATATAAATTGTCATCATCCCATGTAATATAAAGTGAATCGGACTGGACTTCAATCAATTCACTTTCATTAATAAATTCGTTTATGCCGTCAATAACAATAGTATGAGGTGTTATGCCGGTTGGAACTGTTATGTCGGCTACATTTTGACTTCCTATAATATTGCTATTCAAATCTTCAACATTTGAAACAACAATTTGCCCTGCATCACCCGCTTGAAACGTTTCGGCTATTGCTAATTTAACTTTTCTCCAGTCTCCTTGTCTGACTGCACTGACAAGAGTATAAGTATTTATAAAATTTTGAAGGTTATAGTTTGAAATATTTTCTGCAGTTGATAAATCAACAGACTCACTGAAAGTAAGTAATACTTCATTTCCGGAAGTAAGAACAGCCGGGCTGAATAAAACCGGAGGGAAAACATCCATGTTTTGCGATGCAAGATTGTCTAATTCAGGAACGGTTGAACCTGACGGAGGAGATGTATATCCGGCGTATAATCTCATTTTAAATTTATTGTACCCGTAAATTTCATCTCCTTTAACCAGTGTGCCCTCAAACTCGCTATTATACGAAGCCCCACCATTTCCCAGCACTAAAGCAGCAGTTGCCCCTGAAGCTGAATTCCTGTAACCGCAATACGAACCATAATCTCCCCAAACTCTTTGTAAATGCTCTTTTCCACTCCAGATAATATCGAGCAGATCGGGAGTCCAACCTGACTTAACATAACCTGTCTGTTCGTAAAAATCATAAACAACATCGAGATAATCAACACCTGTATATAAGGTGAATGTTTTTTGCACGCCCCACTGGTTAAGCGTTGCCTGAACCGTATCGCCGGAGGATTGATTTATATTAATATTATAAACAGCACTTTGCTGGTTTGGAGATACATCTGATAAGGCAGCAAAATGATTGTTTGAGCTTTCATTGTAATCACCATCAGTTTCCGACCAGTAAGCCACATCGGAACTAACAACTGAATATGCATTTCCAAAACCGTTTTTATAAAAGACCCAATTTGCTTTCCCGCCAATGCCTTCAAAAACCATAAAAACTTTGTCGTTGTGCATCACAAGCTCATCGGTTCCGTCGTGGTCAATATCATCGAAATAGCACGCGGTTGTAGCAATATATTGCCCATCAGCCCAGCGTGAGGCTTCTGTGTAAACGTTTGCATTTTTAATATGAGATGAGTAGCGATGTTCCCAGTCAGCCACCTGTCCATCGGTATGCCAGCCGGTTTCATGCAGATTTATCATCAAAGTGTACCAGCCTAACTGCGCCAGCGAATTATCATTTACGCTCGTAAGGAAATTAAAGGCATCGGTCCAAACCGTTCCGTAATCCCATTGAGGATTATGAGCATCGGAGTGTGAAGGCGTTGAAGCCCAATTAATGTACCAACTATTATTACTTCCTCCATAGCCACCCGTACCTCCCAATAATCCATAAGTTCCTTTGGTCAGATTGGCGCTTGTCCCGTTAAAGTCAGGATTCAAAATAGCATCTTCTAATTTCCACACATTTACTCCGGGGTAATTATCATGGCAGTACCCAAGCACATCTTCATAATTATCAAGGAAAAATGTACCGTCATGTTCATTCATTTCCGCAGCTACTTCCCAGTCTGTTCCATAAACACAAATATTATATTGCCCCATAGAGGCTATCTGATTTTTAGCTGCTGCAGCATCGTAGTGCATATTACCTACAAAAGTATTGTTAATAGGTATAACTCTTAATGATACTCCCGAACCGTTGTTCATCCAATGGATTTTCCGGTTATCATATCCGTTAAGGTGCGGTCCGTCATCTAATACCACACCCCAGACTCCATGCTGTTCCCAGTTATCGCCCAGCCAGTCAATCACTCCTGCATCAGGATAATATCCCTGTGCGAGCCAAACACGTTCGGGAACCCATGCAACACGCGGGACATAATTATAACGGAAATCCACCATCTGTGACTCAACATACACTGACCAGTCATTCATTTCATTTGTTGTAAATGGCATAATGTGCTGACCCAATGCGGAAGTCATCATAGAAACCAATCCCGCCGAAGCCATAGTTTCGAGCCAGTCGTTAAATTCAGGATTATGCCACTCGGCTGCAGGCATTAAGGTTCCCGACATGTGAAAATTTCCCGGAAGGTTGGTAGCTTCATGAGCCTGCAGAACCTCATCATAGCCACTTCCATCCAGTCCGCTTATCCCCCATTCATTTCCATAGAAAACGTCTGTATAGGTTAATCCCTGATTGCCGTGATGGACAAAAGCACAATTGCCTGTGTCTTTTGATCCTTTTCCATCGGCAACAAATTCATCAATAATTTGCCCATCCAATTCAACCTTGAAAGAAATTATTATAAGTTCCTTTTGCGGCAGTATTGAATTCCAGTCAAAAACAATCTCCAGCATATTATTGGCAGGAGTTCTCAAATACTGTATGTTTTCTTCTTTACCTTGCAAATCATCAATACTGATTAACTCACTGAAAATTTGCTCGTTTTCAGACTTACCGGTCATTTTTATTAAAATCCGAATATCATTTCCTATGAAATTATCTCTGATAACTTCATTGGATTTTCTGGTAACCATATCATTGAAAGTAACGCGAATAAAGAACTTGTCATTTTCCGTTCTTGCAAAAACGGAAGTTATATCACCTGTTGCACCCGTAGCATCCCCAACTTTATCGAAACCTAAGAAATCATTCTTTGTCCAGAAATTTACATCTCCGGTTAATTCAAATCCCATTAAAGTTGTTGTGCTGAATAATATAACAATCAGAAAGGTAAAAAAAAACTTATTTATCATAATCAATATTTTTGAGCGCATAAAATTAAGCATTTCTAAGAGACACTTATAATAAATACAGATGGAAAATGGATTGCAGCCTATTTCATATATTCAATACGCCCATGAATAAATTTAAGGACTTATTATCATTCTATCGCTTCGGGGTTGTAGTAAAAGATCAGGCATAAATATTATTTTTAAACAGTCTCTAATTATTTAACCTGCCTGCATTCATAAAAAAATTCATTATTTTTGCCCCCCTATGTTACAGAAAAATTAAAAAATTCACTAAAACTTATAACAAATGAAAAAAATTACAAAATTAATTGTCGTAGCAAGTATTTTATTTTTATTATTTGCGATTAATGTAAATTCTCAAACTATTAATGTTACTTTCAGGGTTGACATGCAGGATGTAATAGTGTCCGACAGTGGCGTTCATATTGCCGGAAGCTTTCCTGACCCTCCTTATCCCACATGGGACCCCGCCGGTATAGAAATGACAGAACCTCTACTTGGCAGTATTTATGAAACAACTTTGGCTTTAAATCCGGGTGAAACTATTGAGTATAAGTTTATCAATGGCAATGCATGGGGACAGGATGAAAGTGTCCCGGCTGCATGTGCGCAAAACGGCAACCGTTATATAA
The DNA here is from genome assembly GCA_021107975.1 of Bacteroidales bacterium. Taxonomy (GTDB): domain Bacteria; phylum Bacteroidota; class Bacteroidia; order Bacteroidales; family JAADJA01; genus JAADJA01. The sequence goes on from JAIORT010000181.1 coordinate 12,668, forward strand.
CAGTACCTTCAAATGATACTACATTAACAGCAGTCTGCTTTGGAAGTTGCCTTCCATGTGTACTTCCACAGGTTAATATTACTTTCCAGGTTGATATGACCAATGAAACTGTACCACCCCAAGGAGTCCATGTGGCAGGAACATTCAATGACTGGACTCCTGACAGCACAGAAATGTTACCGATAGGTAATGATGTTTATGCCGTTACCATGTCACTTGGAGTTGGAGAATATCACGAATATAAATTCATAAACGGTAATGCTTGGGGACAGGATGAAAGCGTTCCACCCGAATGCGCAAACAACAACAACAGGTATATAACCGTACCGGATACTGATTCAACATTAACGGCTGTTTGTTTTGGCAGTTGTGATCCCTGTACCACAGTAACTGATGTGGACATCACCTTTCAGGTAGATATGTCGGATACCACAGTAGTTGCCGAAGGTGTTCATATTGCCGGTAGTTTCCAGGGATGGAATCCTGCCGGTACTTTAATGACAGATATTGGTAATGGAATTTGGGAATATACGTTTACACTTCAGTCAGGAACTTACCATGAATATAAATTTATAAACGGCGATGCGTGGGGAGAAGACGAAACTGTTCCATGGTATTGCAATAATAACAATAACAGGTTTATCACAATACCGGAAAATGATTCTATTTTGCCGGCAGTTTGTTATGGCAGTTGCCTTGTTTGTAATCCTGATCCGGTTGATGTTACGTTTACAGTGGACATGTCATTACAAATTGTTTCGGATTCAGGTGTGCATATCGCCGGTACTGTACAGGGATGGAACCCCGGTAGTACAGAAATGACTCATGTTGGAGATAATATATATGAAGCAACAATTACCCTTGGCGAAGGTGAGTATCATGAATATAAATTTATAAACGGAAATGATTGGCCCGGCGCTGAGAATGTACCCGGAGAATGTAGTAATTATGACGGAAACCGGGAGTTTTTTGTTCCATCCGCAAATATAATTATGGATACTTTATGTTTTGGAGAATGTGGTGCTTGTGAACTTACATTATACTCTTTTAATCTTTCGGTATTTCTCGAAGGACCGTTTAACGGCACAGACATGAACACAGATTTGTATGATTTGGGAGTTCTACCAAACAACCAGCCTTATAATGTTGCCCCCTGGAATTATGACGGAACTGAAACCATAACAGCACCTCCCGAA